>NZ_JAMDLQ010000062.1:0-28287 GCF_024705715.1 Clostridium sp. LY3-2 | reverse complement strand
TGGAGCTGATGATCGGACTTGAACCGATAACCTGCTGATTACAAGTCAGCTGCTCTGCCAATTGAGCCACATCAGCTTAAAGTATTTCAAATATTTAAAATTTAAATGGTGGGCACAACAGGGATCGAACCTGTGACCCCCTGCTTGTAAGGCAGGTGCTCTCCCAGCTGAGCTATGCGCCCATTTAAAATGGTGGTGGAGGAAGGATTCGAACCTTCGAAGCAACTTGCAACAGATTTACAGTCTGCCCCCTTTGGCCACTCGGGAACTCCACCAAATTTGAAATTTTCTTTCGCCAGATCAGCGAGAACCGCCAACCGACAATAGTTAGTATATATTCATACTAAACTTATTTCAAATCTAAATTTACCCATTTAAACGATATTATTCTATATTTTCTCACACTTTCTCTCTTTTTCTTCCGTTTACACCTATTTATATATTTTATGCATTTTAATTAAAAACCCTTAAGTCAACGTAGGGTGAAAGTATCTCGATAACCTTGCTATAATCAGCTTTTCCAAGTCTTTTGTTAAGTAAACTTAAGGCATCTTTCACATCCTTTTTTGAATCATTATTACTCATATATTGTTCAATCTTACCTATATCGACAGATGATATATTTTTAAGTATTTTATCTAATTCCTCTTTTTCTGATTTACTAAGCTTTTTTAAAAGGTCCTCTTTATTTACTTTATATATTTCTTTTTCTATATTTTTTTCTTCCTTAGATTCAATATTTTTACCGCTTACTTATGCGCTTTCTAATGAAGGTTTAAAAATTACTATAGCGCAAAAGGATACTAAAGCTAAAAAAATAATAGATGCAATTACATATTTCTTTTTCAAAAAACTCACCTCCTTTTTATAATTAATCTCCATCTAATATATTTTTTATTCATTTACTACTATTTCAAAAATTAAATTCATATATATTTTCATGGAGGTGAAGCTTTTGGATATAAAAATAAATCATAAAATCCCTTTAGCATATTACGCACTAGCAACTAACTTAAAAGATTATATATGTGAAAATACTGTAATAGTATGCATAGGAACTGATAAATTTATAGGAGACTCTTTAGGACCTCTAGTTGGGAGTATTCTTAAAGAGAATAATTTCCCTCTTCCGGTTTACGGAACTATAGATAATCCTATCCATGCCTTAAATATAGATAGTAAAATAAAAGAAATAAAAAATTCTCACAAAGATTCATTAATTATAGGAATAGATGCTTGCTTAGGTCTTAGAGAATCTATAGGTGAAATTCATATAAGAGACTACCCTATAAGGCCTGGAAAAGGTGTTGGAAAGACTCTGCAGTCTGTTGGTGACATATCTTTAGTTGGAATTGTTGATTCTAATGACAATACTGATTTTTTCTCTTCACGCTCCATCAGATTATCTCTTATATATAATATAGCTAAAACTATTTCATATGGATTCATACACGCTTATCATTTAAATTTCCATTAATAAAAGGATGTTACAAAAACTTGTAACATCCTTATTTATTAATCTACTAAAACTATTTCTCTTCCATTTATAGATGAATCTAATTTGTCTATGTATCCTAAAACTTCTCCAGTACCCTCTACAACAGCTTCTATAGAATTACTTGATATATTAACATCTACTCCTGTTTCTTTTTGAATAAGCTTATCTAAGCCGTATAAAAGAGACCCTCCGCCGGTCATTAATATTCCTTTTTCTATAATATCTGCTGAAAGTTCTGGTGGTGTCTTTTCTAGGACATTCTTTACCGCTTCAACTATAATATTTACCGGTTCAAGTAATGCTTCTCTAAGTTCTTCTGATGAAAGTTCTATTTGATCTGGTAAGCCTGTAACTAGGTTTCTACCTTTAATAGATGCTTTGCTATCATTTGAATCTTTAAATACTGAACCTGTAGTAATCTTAACTTCTTCTGCTGTTTTTTCACCGATCATCATTTTATATTTATTTCTAACATATCTTATAATCGATTCATCAAAATTATTTCCTGCTATTTTGATTGATTCTCTTACTACTATTCCTCCAAGAGAGATAACAGCTATATCTGATGTACCTCCGCCAATATCTACTACCATATGTCCGTCAGGCTTAGTTATATCAAGTCCTGACCCGATAGCCGCAGCTAAAGGTTCTTCTATAAGATGTACCTCTTTTGCTCCTGAATTTCTAGCAGCCTCCATAACAGCTCTCTTTTCAACTTCTGTCGATTGAGATGGAACGCAAACCATAACTCTAGGCGCTCTGATTTTTTTATTTCCATATGCTTTTTTTATAAATTCTTTTAACATTTTTTCTGTTACATCATAATCAGAGATTACACCTTCTCTAAGCGGCTTTACAGCTACAATATTTCCAGGTGTTCTACCTATCATAAGTCTTGCTTCATCCCCTACAGCAAGTACTTTTCCTGTGTTCTTATTAATAGCCACTACTGAAGGTTCTTTTAGAACTATTCCTTTGCCCTTCATATAAACTAATACCGTAGCAGTACCAAGGTCAATTCCAAGTTCTGTTCCTTTTCTCCAAAACCACATTATTTTTCACTCCCATTATTAATATTTTATTAATGATAATAAAACTTTTTGAAATTATTTCTAATATTGATTATATATTGAATGTAGTTTTCGTTCAATAGTGACTTTTTTATTTGTTATTTTGCAGTTTTGTACTTCATTTTCGTAGCTTTTCCGCCTCTTATGTGTCTTTCAGCTTTATTAATCTCAAGAATAGAGTGAGTTTGCTCAGCTATCTCTGGGTTTATCTTTGGTAATCGCTCTGTCATATCTTTATGAATTGTGCTTTTACTAACCCCAAAAACTTTCGCCGTTTTCCTAATAGTAGCTTTCGAATCAATTATATATTGTGCTACTTCTAATACTCTTTCTTCAATATAATCTTTCAAGATAATCCCTCCTTAATTTTAATAGCCGGCAATTTATGCCGACTATAATCTTTTATTTGAATTCTAAGAATTTAGTTGGATCTACACTTTTAGTTTTGTTATCTTTAGTTTCTGTCATCTCGATATTACAGAAACTATCTTTTATCTTGTTTTCTTCAAGTAAAATATCTAACCCCTTAGCTGTAGCTCCAACTTTACCTATAACTTGGCCCTTAGTAACTTTATCGCCTTTTTTAACTGATAATTTTTTATCTAAATTTGAATAAACAGTTTTAACACCGTTTGCATGCTTAACAGTTACAGTAGTTCCATAAAAAGCGTCGTCTCTACACTCTTCAATAACACCAGCTTCAGCTGATTTTATATCAGTTCCTTTTTCTGAAGCTATAGTCACTCCAGGTAATATTCTTCTACCAGCACCGTCTTTAAGAGGGCTTTTAAAGTCTCTTACTATTTTTCCCATAACAGGTGCTACGAATTCGTTTTTAACTTTTGCTGAAGCAGCTTTTGCTTCTTTTTTATCTTCTTTAGTATTACCTTTTTCTTCGTTTTCTACTCTTTGTGAATTATCCATAGTTTCTTTTTGTTCATCTTTATTTTTATCATCAACGTTTAAAGTTAATTCAGTATTTGGATTTTTCTTTACTTGTTCTGTTATCTTTGATTTTTTAATTGCAACAGTCCCTACTATAGTTACAGCGCATAAAATAATAAATAAAGATAATAAAACTCCGTCTTTTTTAAATACTTTTGGTAATTTTTCTTTAAAATTTTTAAATCCTTCGGCTATTTTGTTGTGTTTTTTCAATTTAAACACCTCCCGTGTATATTCTGTCCCCTTTTAATAAATTAATACACATTTGGATTAATTTTCTTAAATTTAAAGGGTGATATTTGGATTATGTCCAAATATCACCCTTTTATTCTTTTACTTATAAAAAATTTTTGAAATCTCTGTTCCTTTATAATAATGTTTTAAAATATAATCAAACTTCTTCCCATCTTTCCCCATAACATTTGCGCCCCACTGACTCATTCCAACGCCATGACCGTATCCTTTAGTTTTTATAGTAACAGAGTCTTTAGAAAACTCTAATTCAAAGTTTGCTGATTTCAAATCAAATAATTTTCTAAATTTAGTTCCTTCGATTGTTTTATTTCCTATTTTGATACTCTTTACCGAACCACCATCTGTTCTTGATTTAATTTCTATATAATTTTTTAGATTCTTTTCTTTTATATCAGTGTCCTTATATTCTTTTTTAAATATTTCAACAAACTCTTTATTTTTTAATTTCTTTTCGCTTTCAAATTTTGGAGAAACCTCTTCTCCCGGACTATCTACTGACTCTAAGTATGGAACTTTTGAAGAGAATACATCTTCTGCATTTTCTGTTTTTCCACTACTTGTTGAAAAATACTGTGGATATAATGCAAGTTCTCCCTTATAAGTTAAAACCATTCCTTTAGTATCATCTATAACTTCTTTTATCTTTTTATAATTTTTATCTCGAGCTTTTTCATCCCAATTTTCTAACCTTGCATTCTTATCTATATACGCTTGGCAATGGACACTATCACAAATTTCAGCTCCATTTCCTTCATTACATTTTTCAGCTCTTTTACTATAATAATATGTCCTAGCTGCTATAGCTTGAGCCTTTAGCGCCTCCTCATTAAAATCAACAGGCATCTCACTCCATAAAACGCCCATAATATATTCTTCAACAGGCATCTCTTCAACCTTTTTACTTTTAGTTCTATAAACTTTAGCTTTATCACTTCCGCTAATTTGAATTACATTTTTTGATTTATAATCAGTGGTTTTCTCACTAAAATTCTCTTTTAAAAAGTTATCAATTCCATTCCCTAAAAGTATATGTGGTATAACACCTATAAATATTACTATTATAAGAGTTAAACTAAGTAAACTTTTTATATTTTCAAAAAGCTCGTCTCTTCTCATAAAAAACCTCCTTTTCACCCTTTGCATCTCTTCTATTTATATTAACTACTAAAAAGAAATATTACTTACAGATTTTTCTTTATGTTACTAAAATCTATTATTTAAAATATAAAAAACCAGTAGCTAGTACTACTGGTTTTTTCACCTATCTTCTCTATAAATGTTTGCACCTAAATTTTTAAACTTTTCTTCTATATTTAAATATCCTCTATCTATATGATAAACATCACCTACCACAGTTTCACCTTCAGCTACAAGTCCCGCTAAAATCATAGCTGCACCAGCTCTTAAATCTGTTGATTTAACTTCGCATCCTGTAAGTTTAGATACACCATTAACTAATGCTGTTTTTCCGTCTATTTTTATATCTGCACCCATTCTTGTAAGTTCTGCTACGTGCATAAACCTGTTTTCAAAAACAGTTTCAGTTATAACGCTTCCTCCTTCTATAGTTGAAAGTAATGCCATCATTTGAGGTTGCATATCCGTTGGAAAACCAGGGTGTGGCAATGTTTTTATATCTATAGGATATTTATTTCCTCTACCATCTACAATAATTCCATCTTCATAATTTATAAATTTCACTCCACATTCTTTTAGTTTTTCTATTATAGGTCTTAAGTTATCATCATCAATACCTTTAATATCTATAACGCTTTTTGAAATAGCTGCCGCTACCATAAATGTACCAGCTTCTATCCTATCGTAAATTGGAGTGTGTGTTGTTCCTTTAAGTTTATCTACACCTATTATAGTTATTTTACCTCTACCTGCACCATAAATCTTTGCACCCATTTTATTTAAAAAATTAGCTAAATCATAAATTTCAGGTTCTTCTGCTGCATTTTCAATTATAGTCTCTCCTTTAGCAAGGACTGAAGCCATAATTATATTTTCTGTTGCTCCAACTGATGGAAAATCCAAATATATTCTGTTACCTTTTAACTTAGTAGCCTTTGTTTCAACATAACCATATTGTTTATTTATATCAGCTCCTAATAATTTAAAGCCTTTTAAATGTAGATCTATAGGTCTACTCCCTATATTGCATCCGCCTGGAAGAGAAAGCTTGCAGTAACCAAATCTTGAAAGGATTGGTCCCATTATTAAAAATGATGCTCTCATTTTCTTAACTAAGCTATCTATAGTATCTACTAACTTTAAATTAGAATTATCTATAATTAGTTCATCTGTTATATTTGAATATTTAATCTCTGCCCCTAATTCTCTAAGTAATTCTATAAGAACACTTACATCTTCAAGCATTGGAGTATTTTTTATTATAACTTTTTCATCACACAATATAGTTGCAGCTATTATAGGTAAGATTGCATTTTTAGCTGAACTTATATTAACTTCTCCCTTTAGTTCCTTAACTCCCTTTACTATGATTTTTTCCATATTTTCCTCCAAAAAAATTGTTAATACGTTTTGAAAATAATAGGAGTTCCTATAATTAAATAAATTCCAGTATCATAACTCATAATGGAATAATTTAATCTGCTTCCATCTCCTAATGTAAGTTTTCCTGTGTATCCATTTTGAATTTTAATAAATTCTCCCTTTAGATTAAGAGAACTCATATCAAGTTTGTCTATGTTGTTGTTTTTCACTTTTATTTTACCCTTATAATAGTTAAAATAATTTATATTTTGGATTTTATCATCTTGTATTTTTTTCAATTCTTTCTTAAGATTTCTTGAATTTGTTTTTGTATCCTTATTTGAAATAACACCTTCAACAAAAGTTTTATTTCCCTCTCTCCAAGCGCTAAATTCTAAAGAATATCTACCTTCTAATTTTAATTTATCTGAAGTCTCTATTTTATAATCTTTTTTTAAAATATCGCAAACTCTCTTAAATTCATCTTCTATACTTAAATCAGTTTCGTATTGAATTTTTACAGCATTTTTAGCAAACTCTGTTTTTTTAATAACATCTTCTTCAAAATAATAATAATTTTTAGTATTTAAACTTTCAGAATTTGAAATTCCTAAAACGAAAATAGTACAAATAAAAATAATAACTCTCTTTATTCCCATAATACCCCTACCTTTCGTTTTAAGTATTGTCCATAAAATAAAAGTTTATACAGTTTTCCTCTATATATATTATTATCATTATTAATTTTTTGTGCTAATAAAAAACATGCAAAAAAAAGACCACACTTTAAAGTATGGTCTTTTTACTATTGCTCTTTTAATCTAATTCTTAAGATTGATCTTTGAAGCGCAGCTTGCGCTCTTTTTTCATTCCAATTAGATTCTTTTAATCTTTTTTCTGCTCTATCTTTGGCTTCTTTTGCTCTTCCTAAATCAATATCTTCTTTAGTTTCTAAAGCACCTACGCAAAGTTTAAGTTCATTTCCCTCAAATTTTGCAATTCCACCTGATATAAAATACTCAGCTTTAGTACCATCTCCTAAAATAACCTTTGCTATAGTAGGTAGAGTTTTTAGTAGGATAGACTCATGGCGAGCCATAAGTTCAATATATCCTTCTCCAGTTTGTACTGTTATGCTTTGTATATCTCCATCAAAGGCAGTCTTTTCTGGAGTTATTATTTGCATTTTAAAAGTACTACTCATACGATAACACCTTCTTATGCTTTTATTTTAGCTTTTTCTAAAACTTCTTCTATAGTTCCTACAAATAAGAATGCTGATTCTGGAACATCATCATGCTTACCTTCTATTATTTCTTTGAATCCTCTAACAGTTTCTTCTATTGGAACGTATTTACCTGGAATTCCTATGAATTGTTCTGCAACTGAGAATGGTTGTGATAAGAAGTTTTGAACTCTTCTTGCTCTTGCAACAGTTACTTTATCTTCATCTGATAATTCATCAACACCTAAGATAGCTATAATATCTTGAAGTTCTTTATATCTTTCAAGCATATGTTTAACTTGTGAAGATACTTTGTAGTGTTCTTCACCAACTATTCTAGGGTCAAGAATTCTTGAAGTTGACTCGATTGGGTCAACTGCAGGATAAATACCTTTTTCTGCTATTCCTCTTGATAAAACTGTTGTTGCATCAAGGTGAGAGAATGTTGTAGCTGGTGCTGGGTCAGTTAAGTCATCGGCAGGTACGTATACCGCTTGAACTGATGTGATTGAACCACTCTTAGTTGATGTGATTCTTTCTTGTAATGCACCCATCTCAGTAGCTAGTGTTGGTTGGTAACCAACAGCTGATGGTATTCTTCCTAGTAAGGCTGAAACCTCAGAACCTGCTTGTGAGAATCTGAATATATTATCTATGAAAAGTAACACGTCTTGGCCTTTATCTCTGAAATACTCAGCCATAGTTAACCCTGTAAGTGCAACTCTCATTCTAGCTCCAGGTGGCTCATTCATTTGTCCAAATACTAGTGCAGTATTTTTAAGAACTCCTGATTCTTTCATTTCATAGTAAAGGTCATTACCTTCTCTTGATCTTTCTCCAACACCTGTGAATACTGATAATCCACTATGTTCTTTAGAAATGTTATTTATAAGCTCTTGGATTAAAACTGTTTTACCAACTCCAGCTCCTCCAAATAGACCTATCTTACCACCTTTTTGATATGGTGCTAAAAGGTCAACTACTTTAATACCAGTTTCAAACATTTCTGGTTGAACTGATTGATCTTCAAATGATGGTGCTGATCTGTGTATAGGGTAGAATTCTGTAGCATCTACATCCCCTGCAATTTCACCATCTATTTCTTTACCAAGTACATTAAATAATCTTCCTAAAACACATTTTCCAACTGGTACTGATATTGGATGTCCTGTGTCAACTGCTTTAATTCCTCTTTTTAATCCTTCAGTCGCTTCCATAGCTATTGTTCTTACTATATCGTCTCCGATATGTTGTTCAACTTCAGTGATAAGCATGTGCTCACCCATGTCTATCTCAATAGCATTATATATGTTTGGAAGTGACTCAGTATCAAATTTTATATCTACAACTGGTCCTACTACTTGAACCACTTTTCCTACATTTTTAGGCATCTAGATACCTCCTCACTATTTTTGTGCTTCTGCTCCACCAACTATTTCAGCAATTTCTTGAGTTATTGCGCTTTGTCTGATTCTATTATATTTACTTTCAAGTCTATCTAATAGATCATTTGCGTTCTTAGTAGCTCCATCCATTGCTGTCATTCTTAAAGATTGCTCACTAGTTCTTGCGTGAAGCATTGAATTTAATAATTTAGATACTATATAAAAGTCAAAAACTTCTTCTACCGCACTCTCGTCTCTCGGTTCTATTGTATAGTCTCCTACATTTTCCTTTTCTAATTTAACAGGTAATAATCTTTCAATTTTAACTTCCTGTGATACAGGCGAATTAAATCTAGTATAAACTACATTTATTTCACCATATTCACTATCTTTATATAATCTTAATGCATGATTATATATAGGAAGCATCTCTTTAAAATTAGGATGGTCTTGTATATCTAAATATTCTCCTACACAATTAAATCCATATCTTTTAACGTATGAAACACCTTTTTTACCTACACAGATTACTTCAGCTTCTTCTCCGTTTGTTTTAACTTGTTCTCTTAATCTAAGAGCTAAGCTGACATTGTATCCTCCGCATAATCCTGTATCAGATGCAAGAACTATATATAGTTTTCTTTTAGAGCCATTACCTTTTAAGTAAACTGAATCCATAAATCCATCTATTTCATTAAATACATCTTTAGTTATATCTAAAGTCGTATCAAAGAAAGTTTCATTTAGGTTTAAGTTTGCTCTAGCTCTTCTTAACTTTGAGGTAGAAACAAGTCCCATGGCTTTTGTGATTTTTCTAGTACTTTGAACTGACTTAATTCTTCTCTTTATTTCAATAAGTCCTGCTCCTGCCATATCGTCAACTCCTTAATTTTCTACCAAATATTAAACGCCATCATTTAAGAATTTTTTCTTAAATTCTACTATTCCGCTTTCAAGCATTCCTTTAACTTCATCAGTTAAAACTTTACCTTCAATGATTGCTTTTCCTACTTCTCTGTGATGTACGTTCATGTATTCTAAGAATTCTCTTTCAAATTTTTTGATACTTACTACTTCTATATCTGATAAGAAATTATTAACAGCTGCATAAAGGATCATTATTTGATCTTCTACGTCCATTGGGCTGTATTGGTCTTGTTTTAAGATCTCTACTAATCTCTTACCTTTTTCAAGTCTCATCATTGTATCTCTATCAAGGTCTGAACCGAATTGAGCAAATGCTGCTAATTCTCTGTATTGAGCAAGCTCTAGTCTTAAAGTACTTGAAACTTGTTTCATAGCTTTAATTTGAGCGTTACCTCCAACCCTTGATACAGAAATACCTGCATTAACAGCTGGTCTTTGACCTGAATAGAATAAATCTCCTTCAAGGAATATTTGACCATCTGTAATTGAAATAACGTTTGTTGGTATATAAGCAGTAACGTCTCCTGCTAATGTTTCGATTATTGGAAGTGCTGTTAAAGAACCGCTTCCTAATTCTTCTGAAAGTTTAGCTGCTCTTTCAAGTAATCTTGAATGGATGTAGAAAACATCCCCTGGATAAGCTTCTCTTCCTGGTGGTCTTTTAAGTAATAGTGACATTGTTCTGTAAGCAACAGCGTGCTTAGATAAGTCATCGTATATTACTAATACATCTTTACCTTGATGCATAAAGTGCTCACCTATAGTACATCCTACGTATGGTGCTAAGTATTGTAGTGGTGCTGTTTCTGATGCAGTTGCAGCTACTACTGTTGTATAATCCATAGCTCCCATTTCTTGTAATGTGTTAACTATATAAGCTACTGTTGATTGTTTTTGTCCGATTGCTACATAAATACATATAACATCTTTACCTTTTTGGTTGATTATTGTATCTATTCCTATAGCAGTCTTACCTATTTGTCTATCTCCAATGATAAGTTCTCTTTGTCCTTTACCTATTGGAATCATTGAATCTATTGCTTTTATACCTGTTTGTAGTGGTTCGTTAACTGAACTTCTTTCAAGTATTCCTGGAGCTTGAACTTCAATTGGTCTAGTAGTTTCTGCTTTTATTGGGCCTTTTCCATCAATAGGTTCTGCAAGTGCGTTAACAACTCTACCTATTAAGTTTTCTCCAACTCCAACTTCAACTATTTTCTCAGTTCTTTTAACAACGTCTCCTTCTTTTATACCTTCTTCTGGTCCTAAAAGAACGCAACCTACGTTATCTTGCTCAAGGTTTAAAGCCATTCCATAAACACCATTAGGGAACTCTAAAAGCTCACCTTCCATACAGTCATCTAATCCAAATACCCTAGCAACTCCGTCTCCGATTTGGATTATTGTACCTGAGTTTATAGTTTTAATTTCTTTGTCGTATCTTTCTATTTCACTTTTAATTATAGAAGTAATTTCTTCTGGTTTGATATTCATAGCTTCACCTCTATTCGCTTTTAAGTATTAGTGATTTCATTTCTTCAAGTTTTGATTTAATTGAACCGTCAATTACTTCGTTACCAACTCTTACGTATAATCCACCTAAAATACTCTTATCAATTTCATATTCTAATATAACATTCTTGTTAAATTTCTTTTCTAAATTAGCTTTTAATTTAGAAGATTGATCTTCACTTAAAGGAATAACACTCTTTACTAAAGCTGTAACTATGTTTTGCTTTTCTAGATGTATTAATTCCATTTGATTAAGCTTTTCTCTAATGTAATGAATTCTTCCTTTTTCTATAAGGATAAGTATAAAAGATAATAATTCTTCGTCTATTTGTCCTTTAAGAAGCTTTATCATTATTTTCTTTTTCTTTTTTGTACTAACTTGAGGATAATCAACTAACTTTTTTAATTCCTCATTACTATCGATAAGGTCACAAATTTCTCTAAGATCTCTTAAATATTCCTCTACCTTACCTTTTTCTTCCGCTACTTCATATAAGGCTTTAGCATATCTCCTATCTAGGTATTCGTACATATTACATACCTACCTTGCTAATATAGTCATCTATAAGTTCTTTATGCTTTTCCTCGCTTATACTCTCACCTAGAGCTTTTTCTGAAATTAGCATTGAAATGTTTAATATATTATTTCTCATTTCATGTTCTGCTTTTTCTTTTTCTCTTGTGATTTCATCTCTAGATCTCTCTAATAGTCTCTCAGCTTCAACTTTAGCATCATTGACTATTTCTTTTTTAAGATCATCAGCTTTAACCTTATATTCATCAACTATTTCTTTACCTTTTTTCTTTGAAGTAGTTATTTCTCTTTCGTTTTGTACTTTTAAGATCCTTGCTTTTTCTAAATCTTCATCAGCTTTAGATATTGTATCTTCTATACGATCTTTTCTTTGTTTGATAATAGCATTAACTTTATCAAACGCTATTTTTTTTACTATCCAAACTAATATCCCTAAGTTTACTAAAGTGACAATAATCTTTGGAATATCTATAGACATATTAATATCCAAATCAAAGCCTCCCTTCCAGGCTTAAAAACCTATTTTTTTATAGCAAATTTAATTATTTTATTCCAACGAATAATAGTATGAATGATACTAGTAATCCATATATTGCTGTAGTTTCTGCTAAAGCACAACCTATGAAGTAAGTTGACATTAAGCTACCCTTAGCTTCTGGTTGTCTTGCTATACTTTTTAGAAGACTTGCTGTCGCGTTACCGATACCTACTCCTGCTCCTAATGCTGATATAATTGCTAATCCTGCTCCGATTGCACGCATTCCAATGATAAATTCTTGTCCTGACATAAATAATTCCTCCTAAAAATAAATTGTTTTTTTTATTCTTCTGCTATCATTTTTATATTTATCATAGTTAATATTGTAAATATAAAACTTTGAAGCACTCCATCAAATAGGTCAAAGTAACCCATAAGTGGTACTGGGATAGCTAATTGAGCAATCCATGCTACATTTCCTAATGCTTGATAAACTAATTCCATTATTACTACCGCAACTGTTATGTTACCGAAAAGTCTGAAACTTAATGTTACAGGTAACATTACTCTTTCAAGTATGTTTATAGGTAAAAGAGCTGCAGTTGGATGTCCATATCCTTTTAAGTAACCAAATAATCCATTTTCTCTTATTGAATTAATTTGAACTATAAGGAATGTAAGTAATGATAAAGCTAAAGCAACACTGAAATCTGATGTTGGTGGCTTGAACCCTAAAAGGTCTGTTACGTTCATAACAAATACGAAAATCGCAAGAGAACCTACAAATGGTGCATAGCCGATATAACTGTCGCCCATAGTTGATTTTACCCAGTTGCTAAATCCTTCTATACCCATCTCAACAATGTTTTGCTTTTTGCTTTCTGGAATAACTTTTAAATTTCTAGTAAGTAGCCATAAAACTATAGCGATTAAAACTATGATAACCCACTGCTGGATTATTACACTTCCTAGACTATTTATAAAGCTACTAACCTTATCCATTAGACTGTTCACTCAATCACTTCCTTTCTTCATATTTAATAGCCATAAAAAGGGAAATGAAATTAGACATATAGCCTATAACGTAAAGAATTATGTTGTATTGGTTTTGCAATAATAACAAGATACCGATACCGGCAACAAGGATTATTCTTATTACAAAACTAACCATCAATAATAATCCCTTAAGATCAGCTTTTGAATTGATACTTTTTTCTGATAGAGATCCGCCTATTATGAAATTTGCAAGACTTATTAAAAATCCTATCACAAAAGGTTCTACGTATTTTGGATTTATTATAAGTAATGCGATAACTCCAAGGCCGACTACAAGTAAACTAGACTTTGCTGTGTTCCTAAGTAAGCTTTTTAAATCTATAACCATATTCGCCTCCTTATGTCTTTCTAAATCATTATAGTGTAGATAATTTCCTAATTGAAATTCAATTTTTGTCTATTTTAGGCAATAAAATTCCTTTTTGAAGTGTTTTTACTATGTTTTAACCCTTTTTAACCACTTTACTCTTTTTCTCTTCATCTTACAACTATTTTTAAATTAAATTTCAATTGTCAGAAAATTCAGTCATGTTATCAATAAAAAAAGGTATATTTTCCGTTTTTTGTGAGACACAATTGAATTAACATTATAGACAAGTTGCACAAAAATCGATTTTATAACCTTTTGTTAATAATTTGTTCATATAGTTATCTTTTTATTATCATTTGTTTATTGTCATCATATATGTAGTTTTATTATTCTTTTATTATTTTATTCCTATTTTTTTTAATAATTTCAAAAGTAAAAGACTGATACTTTTACGATTTAGAAAATATACCATTTAATATAATTATTAATACCTACTAAAAAAGCTAAAAAAAACCACATAGCATGATATGCTATGTGGTCTCTATTTATATTATTTTATTTGAAAGGTCCTACTATCTCTCTACGATTAATGCAGTTCCCATTCCTCCACCGATACAAAGTGTTGCTAAACCAGTTTTAGCATCTCTTTTTTCCATTTCGTGAAGTAAAGTAACTAGGATTCTAGCTCCTGAAGCACCTACTGGGTGTCCTAAAGCTATTGCTCCACCATTAACGTTAACTTTTGACATATCGAATCCTAAATCTTTAGCTACTGCTAAACTTTGTGCTGCGAATGCTTCGTTAGCTTCTACTAAGTCAATATCTTTAACTTCTAATCCAGTTCCTTCTAATGCTCTCTTAGTTGCATAGAATGGTCCGTATCCCATTATTGATGGATCTAATCCTTTTGATCCGTATGAAAGGATTTTAGCCATTGGTTTAATTCCTAATTCTTCAGCTTTTTCAGCGCTCATTACTACTAAAGCTGCAGCTCCATCGTTTATTCCTGAAGCATTACCTGCTGTAACTGTACCATCTTTTTTAAATGCTGGTCTTAATTTTCCTAAGCTTTCAGCAGTTGTTCCGAATCTTGGGAATTCATCAGTATCAAATACTTTTGGATCTCCTTTTCTTTGAGGAATAACAACTGGTACTATTTCATCTTTGAATTTTCCAGCTTTTATTGCAGCTTCTGCTTTTTGTTGTGATTCTGCTGAGAAAGCATCTTGCATTTCTCTAGTTAGGTTCCATTGTTCTGCTATGTTTTCTGCAGTGATTCCCATGTGGTAGTTGTTAAATGCATCCCAAAGAGCGTCGTTGATCATAGTGTCAACCATTTTTCCGTCTCCCATTCTTTGTCCCCATCTAGCTGTTGGTAAAGCATAAGGTGCTCTTGACATGTTTTCCATACCACCTGCAACTACTACATCGCAATCTCCAGCTTTAATCATTTGAGCAGCTAAACTTACAGCTCTTAATCCTGAACCACAAACTTTGTTTAAAGTCATTGCTGAAACTTCGTTTGGTAATCCAGCTTTTAAAGTTGCTTGTCTAGCAACGTTTTGTCCAAGACCTGCTTGAATTACGTTACCCATTAAAACTTCGTCAACCATTTCTGGTTTGATTCCTGCTTTTTTAACTGCTTCTTTTATTACTGTAGCTCCTAAGTCTACTGCTGGAACATCTTTAAGTGCTCCACCGTATGTTCCTAATGCTGTTCTTACAGCACTTACTATTACAACTTCTCTCATATTGTAAAACCTCCCAAATATATAATTAACATTTGTATTAACATTTTTATTATTGTTAAACTCTTAACACACTCTTATTATACCACCTTTATTTTATTATTCAATAGTTTTTTGTTAATTTTTAAACAAACTTTTATACCTTTTCACTATTTTTTTAAGAACCTTCCCAACTCAAACCCTTATATTTTATATAATAAAAAACATTTAATCCTTTAAAAGTCAACTTCTTTGACTATTTTTCTACATACATTTTATCTTTAAATTCCTTCATTTTCTTATATATTTTTAAATACCATTTTTATTTGTTTTTGCATTATATATAATAGTATAATAATTATGTAATTAATTATTAAACCTTGATTTAGGAGGTATAAATATGAAGAGAAAAGATTTTATATCTTGGGATGAATATTTTATGGGACTTGCTTTATTATCTGCAAAGAGAAGTAAAGACCCTAGCACACAAGTTGGTGCTTGCATAGTAAGCCCAACTAACAGAGTTTTATCTGTTGGATATAATGGATTTGCATTTGGTTGTTCAGATGATGAATTTTCATGGAGTAGAGATGGAGAATTTTTAGAAACAAAATACCCTTATGTAGTTCATGCAGAGCTTAATGCTATTTTAAATAATAGAGGTGTTTCTTTAGAGAATGCAAAACTTTACGTTGCCCTTTTCCCTTGCAACGAATGTGCAAAAGCTATTATACAAAGTGGAATTAAGGAAGTAATTTACCTTAGTGATAAATATGCTGAATCTGATGAAGTTAAAGCATCAAAAAGAATGTTTTTAGCGTCTAACGTTAAATTAACTAAACTTATACCATCTGTTGAAAAAATAGAATTATCATTTAACGCTTTTGAAATTTAAATAAAAAATGCCTTAAAAACAAGGCATTTTTTTATTTAACTATATTTTTTTAAGCTATACCTTTATCTTTTAAAGCGTCTAAGAGTGAAACTCTATAAAGTTCTTCTTCTTTTATTAGTGTTATTTTATCTTTTAATTCTTTAGATTTTTTATTATCTATTATGAAGTTATAAGTTACTTCATATGTTATATAGTTATTAGAATTATCTATTTCTTTTAAATCTAAAATAGAAACATCAAAATATATATCTGATGATACATATGCTTTCACTAATTTAAAAAATTCTACTTCTTCTTCTTTATTTAATTTCGCATCTAAATATGCGTAATCTAATGCTTTTTCTATATCTCCATTTATAGAAAACTCATAGAACTTTTCTATAACATTTTTAGGATCTTTTAGGTCTATCTTAAAATCTTTATAAGCTCCATAACCTATAAAAAATATTACGATTATTATTATAATTGCAAGAAGCTTTTTTATATTTTTTAAAAAGCAGTTGTATATATTATAAAATCTATTATAAATCACCTGATCTTCTGATGTGCTATTACTATATAGTTTTGAAACGTCTTTAATTTTTTCATCACACTTCTTGCACTTCATACCTTCCCTCTTTAAAATTAATTTTAAATAATAAATCTAACTCTTTATATAATTTATCATAGCTATTTAAATCTTCTCGTTTTAAAATATTATTTAAAGAACTTATTAATTCTTTATCTCCTTTATTTTGAAGATTTAAAATATCATTATATATATATCCTTTAATTAAATTTGTTATATTTCTTTCATTTAATAATATTCTATCTTTAAATCTTTCCCCTACCTTTAAAGATAAATTTTCTTTATATTTTATTAAACCTTCTATTCTTCTTGGAAATATAAAGCTAGAAGTATTTATAAAGGCATCTTCTCTAAAATCTGTAAGAGTGAAATTAGAATTTATTAAATTCTTTTGTAAGTTTAAGATGTCTAATCCTTTTCTTATAACATCTTTAAGAGAGTTATCTTTTATACTTTCTTCTAATATATATAATTCTTTATCAAATGTTTCATAGTTTATCCAGTTTTCACTTAAAATTTTTAATATAGTTTCTCTAAACTCCTCTTTTCTAAAGATTATTCCAGACTTAAACTCATCATTAAATAAAGATTTAACTTTTACTCTATCACTTAAATCGCCTCTATACCTTGAAACTACTTTATAATTCCCAAATATATATGCTAAGTTTAAGTTGTCTTTATATTTGTAATAATCTTCTAAAGATCTCTTTAAAATTAAGGATTCTTTAGACTTTTCATCTAAATTAACTATAATTTCTTTTACATACCCTTTATTATCTTTAAACTTCTCTTCTGCTTTTTTTAAGATAAGTCTTCTTATTTCCTCACTTGTTTCTCCAAATCTCGCTAAACTTTTAAATTTCAAATCATCTTCATAATAGTTTCTAAGAGCTAAAAGCTTAGCTTTTTTGCTAGAAGTATTTCCTCTTTCAAATTCCTCTATTATGATTTTTTCGTTTGATTCATCTTTTACTAAATTAGAATACCTTACCCTTATATCTAAAGGTAAATCGCATCTTTTTATAAGTTCACTGTATACTTCTTTTCTGCCTTCTTCATCTAAGACTTCAATCATACCTTTTATAGTACTTACATAGATATTTTCAGTTATAAAGTTAGAATTTTTAATAAATTTTAAAAGAGTTTCTCTTCCTTTATCATAATCTTTTATATTTTTAGATTCTCTTATAACTAAAGGTAACAGGTCATATCTTTTAGAAGCTATAAAGGCGTTAGTTACTTTGTTTATAACTTTTCTTTTTAAATTTCTATCTTTAAATCTTATTCTATTTATAAACACACCTAAAAATATTAAATCAAAACTAAATTTATTTATTAGATCATATATAAAACCTTCTTCTACTGTGTACTCCTCTAAATAAGTATTTATATATGATACATACTTTGATTCATCACTTTCTAAAACGAAATAATCAATTACTCTTTCTAATAATCTTTTCTTTAAATCTCTATCTTTGATTTTCAATAAAGCTTCTTCGTATATAAATATATCAAGCCCATCTTTTTCACTGTTAAGCTTGTGTAGTATAAATTCATTGTATAACTTTTTACTAAATTTACTTAACTTAAATATAGTTTTAGAGTTATCTTTAAATAATTCATCTTTCTTTTTAGTGTCATTTCCGTCTATTATATCTTCAATTATGTTTATCATTGTCTTTTTTATATAATCACTTTCATCTATGCTAGAATCGCAAAATCTAAAAATATCTTTTAAATTCCCTTGTCTTGTTTTTCTATAATAATCTAAAATCAAAATTTTATCTTTTGATTTTAAGTCTAATTTTTTTATAGTATCTTTATTTTGAATAAGTTTTTCTAATGCTTTTATATCTAATGTTTTTTTATAAAAAGAATAAATTATATCTAACATATCCTTATCTATTTTTATTTCTTTAGAATTTATTATCTTGTTTATTACAATATTTAAACCTTCTTTATCTGAAGTATTTTTATAAATATCCTTAACTTCATTTATAAAACTATAATCAAAATCTCTACTATATTCTTTTAGATTTATTAAAGCCTTCCTGCCTTCTAAATCCTCTTCTAAAATCAAGTTTAAATAGCTTATTAATTCCTTAGAATTATTAGTTATTATTTTTCTTTTATACATTTCTTTTAAATAATCTATATTACTTTTTAATACTATAGGATTTTTTAAGAAGTATTCTTCTAAAAACATAGAAAATCCTATATCAAATTCTTTTAAAGCAAAAGCTCTATTAAAAGCTTCAATATATATGTCTACAGGTAGTTCTCTTTTTATTTCATTTTCCATAACCTTAATCACTTCTAAGATAGAACTTGCATTATTTAAATTTTTAATTTTTTCTACTATACTTTCTTTAAGATAATTCCCCTCTAAAGATTTTCCTTCTAATAAATAATCGCTCTCACTTTTTACTATAAAACTAATATGTCTAAGGTCTATCCCAGTAAAGATAATTATATCTTCTAAGTTATTTACATCCTCGTATCTTGGTATTTTAAAAATAATTTTTAACTTGCTTTCTTTTAAACCATTTATAACTTCTAATTTAATATACTTTTTTAACCTATTTGATATTATCTCTAAATCTAAAGGAACTGTATCTGAACTGTAAGTTATAGAAAACTCCTCAAAAAAACCATTTTCTTTTATAAAAACTAACTCCTTCTTATCTTTTAAAGGGTTTATTTCCTTAATCTTAGGTTTATCAATAAGACCTATATCTTCTAAAATATTTGCTATCTTTATATATTTTTTTGAATCGTTACTTTCTAATTCTCTCTCTATTATTTTGCTTGTATAATTAAATCCTTTATCTAACACTACCCAGGGTAATACAAGCTTTTTTATATAATTTTCTTTTAAACCTTTTAAATCAAGCTTATCTCTTTCAATTTCATTTTCTAGTCTTTCATATTCTATTACGCAATTTAACTTTAAATCATCTCGAACTTTATAAAGCTTAAAATACCTCTCTAACGTCTTACCCATAACTATTTATCCCTCTTTAAATTTCTACTTTTAATAGCCTCTTCTAAGTCCCTATTTGAAAATACCATCTTTATTTCTATTTTTCTTTGATCTTTAACGGCTTTCATATCATTTTTTGAATATTTTTCTCTATCTCTATCTTCTTTTTTAGGGTTTGTCTCAAACTCTGACATCCCAGAAGCTTTAAATTTACCTCCAAACCCATTTTCTAAATCGCTATTAATTGGAACCATAGAATTTAAAAAGCTCATTGCCCTTTCTGTTGATAATTTCCTATTATCTATAGTTGTTCCTGCATAATCTGTATGTCCCACAATTTCAATATAATCTATCTCTTTATTAAGCTTTTCATCTTTAAGTATCTTATAAAATACTTCATTTAATTCTTTTGCTAAATTTTCACCGTCCTTTTTTAAGTCCCATTTTCCAGTATCAAATAAAGTCTCTGTTTTAATCTCTATCTTTCCTTCCTCTTTATTAAAATACATAACATCTTTGTTAACATTATTACTATCTAATTTACTTTGAATCTCTTTATAAATAGCATCCCTTTTTTTAGATATATTATCTACAAACAAACTTGATAACGCCATTGATATAAGCATAATAAAAAAGAAAACTAAAGTTACTGTAGTCATAATATCTACAAAAGATGGCCAGTAAGACATCTCTTCTTTTTCTCTTTTATATCTTCTGCTTCTAAACTTCATCTTTAAAACCTCCACTCTTCCCTAACTAATAAAACTTTCCTCTTAATTAAATTTATTATCACTAAACTTTAAATATTCTAATGTAAATTAAAAGCCACTTCTTAAATTTTAGAAGTGACTTTAAAATCATTTTTATCCTCTAGATGCAAAAGCCCAATCGTTTGTTGCCTTAACTAGTTTTGCTATAGTGTTTGTATTTTTGCTTAAACTTTGAGTAGCTTCTGTTATTCCTGCTATAGATTCATCTAATCCTCTTATTATGTCTTTAGATAAATCCTCCATTTCAAGTTTTAAAATACTAGTTACGCTCTCTGTTATTCCAGACTTTAATGAATCTACAGTTTCTAAAAATTCGTAAAGACCTCTTTCAAATCCATCATAACCTTCTTGAAGATTAGATAGTTGAACTTCTAATTTATTAGAACTTATATCTATAGAGTCTTTAATATACTCAGTGCTCTCTACAAGTCTGTTGTATGAAATTTCTAAATCTCCTTTAATTCCTAAAAGAGTTTGCAATGATTTTGTCATTATTACATTTTCATCACCTATACTCTTTTCTAAAGTTATTATCTTATCTCCAAGAGAATCTATCTTTAATGATAAATTACTAGTTGCATCATCCATTATGTTTTTAAACTTATCTGTGTTTATCTCAAAATTATCTATAGATTTTTTAAATATTTCAACAGGCATGCTAAAACTATCCACAGTATTATCTAAACTTTTAATAACTCGGCTAAGTTCTACTGTATAATTACTCATCTCTTTTGCTGTCTCTGTCATATCTATAGTATTTTTATTTATCTTTTCAACAAGTTCTTCTACACCCTCTCTAAATAAAGCCCTCATCTCTTTAGTTAAATCTTTCATAGTATTTTCTAAAGTATTATTAAACTTTTCAAATTGCTTAGCGAAACCATAAAAGTTTTCTCCATATATTAAATTATCTAAATAATCCTCAAAAGTATCAAAGAACATATCTTTTTCTCTTTTAACTAATGAAATAATAAAGTTTAATATAATCGATACAAAAACACCAAAGATACTAGTCCAAAACGCACTTGCCATACCTTGAAGTGGAAGTCCCATTTCACTTAAGAAAAGTTCCATAGAATTAACACCAGAAACTAATACTCCCTTAGTTGAGTGTATTGCAACTGTTAATCCTAAAAATGTACCAAGTAAACCAAGTGCAATTGATATTGCTGGTATCATATTCATAAACTTATCATTTAAGTTAAAATTATTTCTCAAATGTTTTAATATTAATACCTCTGTATTTATATTATCTGTTCCTTTTTGTGCACTATTTTTAAAGTCCTTTACTATTTCATTTAAAACATTACTTTCAAAAGTTTTTTCTCTTGATTCATAATTTAAGATACTTCCCCTTTCAAATCCATAGTTAAGTTCTTTATATGAATTTCTTATCCTTAAACTAACAACTATCCCATATATAGATAAGGCTATTATTAAAGCTATAACGCCAAACCCAATTATTCCTTGTCCTAAAAATGAACTAAAAAGATCCTTAAGCATTTTAATTAAACTCCCCTCTAAATAAATTCCTTTTATATATAATACTTAAGTACCCCTACATAATATTCTTATTTTTTTCTTTATATAAAAAAATAAAAGGAACATTAACTAAAGTTAACATTCCTTTTCACTTAAATTATAGTTTTAAAACTATCTTATATATTTACTATTATTAAATATTATAAATACTTCTCCATCGATTTCTTCGATTTTACCCCAGCTATACTCTACACTACTGTCCTTCTCTATCCCTACTTCGCTAAGTAAAATCTCCGTATCATCTGCACGAAGTACTATCTTTTCTATAAAGTCATTTAATGTATCAAAACATATATCTAAATCTAATTTTAAATTATCTAAAGTATGTTCCTTTACGTGAAATATCTCAAGGTCTCTATTATAAGCCTCATCTTCCCCTAATAACTTTCTAAAAAAGTTAGTCTCAAAAAATTCTCCTTTTCTCATAGATGGATATAAGATATTCCCATCCCCTATAAAGAATCTTCCAGTACTAAAATTAAACATCCTACTTTCCTCCTCTAGCCTACTATTTAATTAATTACTCTCTATAAAATTATACCATTTACAGATATTTACTTATACCTATAAAAGTAATCATTTCTCAGAATTATATTAGATTTAATAATTTTATATTAAACTTTAATTTATTTAATTTTAATAAGAAAAGCACCTTTAATTCGCTAATAAAGTAAAAAATAGCCTAGTAAATACTAAGCTATTTTTACATTATTTATGCATTAATTGTTATGCCGTCTTTAACGTCTTCTACGCTATCATCTTTGGCATCTTTTTCTTCTTGTCCGTTATATAAAATGTCGATTAACTTCCCACTAATAGTAACAGCTACTATAGAGAAGAATATTTGTTTTGGTTCTAAATATACTATTGATGCTATTAATATAACAGCATCTGTTAAAAGGTATATGTGATTTATCTTAAGCTTTGTAAATTTGTTACCTAAAAGAGCTATAACATCGTCTCCTCCAGCGGCTCCGCCACCTCTAATTACAAGCCCAACACCAATACCTACTCCAATACCTGCAAGTATACTTGCAATTATCATATTATCTTTAAAGTCTGGAATAATAAATCCAATACTTTCAAAAACTTTATATGAAGCTGAAAAAGATAAACTTGATAAAACTGAAAGTGCCATAAATCTTTTACCAAAGAATCTAGCTCCTATAGCAAATAATGATAAATCTACTAACAAACTAGTTATTGATGGAGATATATTCATAATATTTTTTACTAATAATATTAATCCTAATACTCCTCCTTCAGTAATTTCGTTTTGAAAATTAAAATTGTAAGTTCCGAATGCTAAAATACATGACCCTAGTATTACTAAAGCTATACTTTTCGCATTCTCTTTCGTCGAATACAAAATATCACTCTCCTAAATTTATAAATATAACTACCACTAGTTATATTTCTTATCTTCTATTTTACCTTTACTAAATATCTAAAGCAAACCTAATTAAATACCTTCTATTACCCCTATTAAGTTTTAACCTACCGCATTATATATAGCCTCTCTGGTCCTCAAATCTCCTTCAATCTCCTAAAGACTCCTCCATCTTTCATAAAAAATCTTAATCTATGCTATACTAACTCTATAACTTTTTATAATATCACTTGACTAAAAACTTCCTTATATATATAATAAATTCAAATGATTTAAACTTAATAAATTAAAGCAATGATTAGAAGTAGTACTGCATATTTCAAAGTTAAGAGAGCTGTTGTTTGGTGAAAAACAGAGTTTGAATTTCAGGAACTTGTCTATAAGTTTATCTGTTTAGAAGCAGGTACGGTTAACCCCGTTAAAGTAAAAGAGTGAGGAAATTAAATTTTCCTAATTAAGAGTGGTACCACGGAATCCTTTCGTCTCTTATGCTAAAATGCATAAAAGACGAAAGGATTTTCTTTTTATTTAATATCCTTTATCTTTGTAAAAAATAAAATTAATTATATATATTATAGGAGGAACAAAAAATGGGAAACTACGGAACTGCCATAGATAAAAAGTGGCAAGAAAAATGGGAAAAAGAAAACTTATATAAATTTGACCCTACTAACTTAGATAAAAAACTTTACGTTTTAGAAATGTTCTCTTACCCATCAGGTAGCCAATTACACGCTGGTCACTGGTTTAACTACGGACCTGTTGATACTTGGGCTAGATTTAAGAGAATGAATGGATTTAATGTATTCCAACCAATGGGGTTTGATGCATTTGGTCTTCCAGCTGAGAACTATGCTATAAAAACAGGGGTTCACCCTCAAGACTCAACTGAAAAAAACATCGAAACTATGGAAGCTCAATTAAAAGCTATGGGCGCTATGTTTAACTGGGAAAACGAAGTTGTTACTTGTAGACCTGATTATTACAAATGGACTCAATGGCTATTCTTAAAATTATATGAAAAAGGCTTAGCATACAGAAAAAATGCTCCTGTTAACTGGTGCCCTTCATGTAATACAGTTTTAGCTAACGAGCAAGTTGTAGATGGAGCTTGTGAAAGATGTTCAACAGAAGTTACTAAAAAGGACTTAACTCAATGGTTCTTAAAAATAACAGATTACGCAGACGAATTACTAGAAAAATTAGATACTTTAGATTGGCCTGAAAAAACTGTTGCTATGCAAAAACACTGGATTGGAAAATCTACTGGTGCAGAAGTAACATTTAAAGTTAAAGATTCTGATTTATCATTTGATGTATTCACTACAAGAGTTGATACTTTAAATGGTGTTTCATATGTAGTTTTAGCACCTGAAAACAAATTAGTAGATAGTCTTGTTACAGAAGAAAACAAAAAGGCTATTGAAGCTTACAAAGAAGAAGCTTTAAAGCAATCTGAAATAGAAAGACAATCAAACACTAAAGAAAAAACTGGTGTATTCACAGGTTCATATGCTATTAACCCTATAAACGGAAAAGTTGTTCCTATTTGGGTTTCAGACTATGTTCTTGCAACTTACGGAACTGGTGCTGTTATGGCTGTTCCAGCTCACGACGAAAGAGATTTTGCTTTCGCAACTAAATATAACTTACCTATAGAAAGAGTTATAGAACCTAAAGATTCTAAAGAGACTACTCTTCCTTACTGTGAGCACGGTATACTAGTTAATTCAGGCGAATTTGACGGATTAACTACAAAGGAAGCTAAAGTTAAAATAGTAGAAAAATTAGCTACTTTAAGCTTAGGTGAGCAAAAAGTAAACTACAGACTTAGAGACTGGTTAGTTTCAAGACAAAGATACTGGGGAGCTCCAATCCCTATGATTTACTGCGAAGACTGCGGAACAGTTCCTGTACCAGAAAAAGATCTTCCAGTAAAACTTCCATACAACGTAGAGTTTACTCCAGATGGAAAATCACCTCTTGCAAAATGCGAAGAGTTCGTTAATACAACTTGTCCTTGCTGCGGAAAACCTGCAAAAAGAGAAGTTGATACTTTAGATACTTTCGTTTGCTCATCTTGGTACTACTTAAGATATCCAGATAGCAAAGATGAAAAAGAAGCTTTCAATAAAGATATAATAGATAAAATGCTTCCAGTAGATAAATACGTAGGTGGTCCTGAGCACGCTTGTATGCACTTACTTTATGCAAGATTTATAACTAAAGCTTTAAGAGATATGGGATACTTAAACTTTGATGAACCTTTCAAATCACTAGTTCACCAAGGATTAATCCTAGGACCAGACGGTTTAAAAATGAGTAAATCAAAAGGTAATACAATCTCACCAAACGATTATATAGACGAATACGGTTCTGACGTATTTAGAATGTATTTAATGTTTGGATTTGCTTATATAGAAGGTGGCGCTTGGAGCGATGACGGAATAAAATCTATAGGTAAATTCGTAGATAGAATCGAAAGATACCTTGATTCTTCAAGAGAAGCTATAAAATCTAAAAACACAAAAACTACTATAGACAAAGAAGAAAAAGAACTTAAACTTTGGCTTCATACAGCTATAAAAGGTACAACAGACGATACTGAAAAAATGCAATTTAATACTGCTATTGCAAGAATGATGGAATTTGTTAACGCTCTTTCTAAGTATGATAAAGAAGAAGTTAAAAATACTGAATTCTTAAAAGAAACTTTATTAGATTTCATAAAAATCCTTGCACCATTTGCACCTCACTTCGCTGAAGAACAATGGAGCCTTATGGGAATGGAAGGTTCAGTATTTAACCAAAAATGGCCTGAATTTGACCCTTCTGCTTTAGTTAAGGATGAAATAGAAATAGCTATTCAAATAAACGGTAAAGTTAAAGCAAAAATTACAGTACCTTCAAACTCAACTGATGAAGTTATTAAAGAAACTGCATTAGAAAATGAAAATGTACTTAAAAACACTGAAGGAAAAACTATTGTAAAAGTAATCGTAATTAAAGGTAGACTTGTTAATATAGTTGTAAAATAATCTTATTTAAAGGAATCTCTAAAGAGATTCCTTTTTTGTATTTTTTTATAAATAAAAACTAATATTCAAACTTTAGAAATACAAAGTTTATAAATTGGCCTAAAGCCCCATCTATAAGGCTTCTTTCTTCTTATTCGACAAATTTTTATGTGTTTTTACAAAATATATTCATTTTAAATTTAAGTTCTATATTTACTATCCGATAATAATTTTATTGATTAAAGATATATATTAAATTTAAGGTGGGATAAAATGAAAAAAAAGAAAGATCTTTTTAAAGCAAAATCTTTAAAAGGCAAAATGTTAAAAGACTTTATACCTCTTTTAACTGTAATTTTAATTATAGGTGGCCTTGCTACTTCACATTTTGCAAGCAAAGGACTTAGAAACACTACAAACACTTTGCTAGAGCAATTAGCAAATGTTGCATCAACTGATGTAGCTACTATAGTAGAAGATACTAAACAATCTTTAGCATCACTTGCTGCAAATCCAACAATTCAAGGTAACGACAGAAAAGCTCAAGTCGCAGCTTTAAAAGCTTATGCAGAAGTTAACGGCCTTAAGCGTATAACTATTTCAGATGCAGAAGGTAACGCCTTTGATATGAATAACGAAAATGTATCAGTAAAAGACCGTGAATATTTTACTGAAGGTATGGCTGGAAAAAGCTATATATCTGTTCCAATGAAGAGCAAATTAGATGGTAGCATGGTTGTATTTACATCAGTTCCAATAAAATCAGCTAACGGTTCAATAAAAGGTGTATTAACAGCATCTTATGCAGCAACTGATTTTTCTAACTTAGCTACTAAAACTAAGATTTTAAACGACGGTGGCGTATTTATAATAAATTCAGATGATACACTAATTGCACATAAAGATACTCAACTAGTTGAAAATGAAACTAACTTTGTACAAGGTAAGAATGTTCCTGATAACTCTGGAACTGCAGTTGAAGCACATAAAGAAATCTGTTCTAAAAAACAAGGTATTTTAAATTACACATATAAAGGTCAAAACAGAACCTTAGCCTTTACTCCAGTTCCTGGAACTACTTGGATTACTTGTGTTTATGCAGATACAGACGAAGTTCTATCTCAATTAAACTCAATGCAACTTGCAACTATTTTAATAAGTTTATTAACTTTAGTAGTACTTGCAATTTTAATATTTATTAATTCAAATAAACTTTCTGAATCAATCAAAGAAATAAATAATGGATTAATGAACTTCTCAAAAGGAATATTTAAAGTTTCTGTAAGTGAAAAAACTTTAAAAGACTCTACAGAAGTTGGTGCTATGGGGAAAGCCTTAGTTAAAACATCTGAAGATATATCAGATATAATAAATAATATTCAAGATAATGCTTCTGTTATAGGAGATAAATCTTATGATTTAGAAAATGTTTCAAGAGATTTAGCTAATATTACAGGTGGCATATCACAAGCTATAACTGATGTTGCAGAAGGAACTAGTAACCAAGCTGAAACTTTAACTAATATAGCTTCAAAAATGGCTGACTTTGGTGATGATATTGATAATATGTCTACTGACTTCATTCATATAAATGGAAAAAGTGAAGATATAAAAACAAAGGCTCAAGCTGGTAATACTGAAATAGAAAAACTAACTAAAAATATAGAAACATTTAATGCGAGCTTCATAACATTTAACGA
>NZ_JAMDLQ010000061.1:0-36045 GCF_024705715.1 Clostridium sp. LY3-2 | reverse complement strand
AGAATTGCTGGTTTTGTATTATATAAATCTGTTCAATTTTCAAAGACCATTTAATCTCTGTCGCACTCAAGCGACTTCTTTATCTTATCACTTGGTGTGAAACTTGTCAACAACTTTTTTCAAAAAACTTTTTCGTTTTTTCGAGTTGTTTCGTTTCGCATCAGCGACGAGATTTATAATATCATATACATATCTTTTTAAATGTTTATTTGTTTTTATTTTGGTAAATTATTTTTATTTTTCTTCTATTTACTTTTAAATACTAACTTTTTCTTATAGTGATACGCTAGGGTGCGAGTGCCTTTTATTTTTTACTTAAACGGCTTAATTTAAAGCTTTTAACTAAAATTATTAAAATCAAAAATAAAAAAATCCCCTAATATTTTATTTATATTAGGAGATTTTCTATAATTTTTTTTATTCTTCTGACTCTTCTGCTCTTTCTAATAGAGTTTCTAGAGAATTATCTTTTATTTCAGTGTTGTTTTCTTCAGCGTTTTCAGACTCAAGACCTAACTCTTCTTGTTCGTCCTCATCTTCACCACTGATTTTTGTTATAGTTACTACTTGCTCGTCTTCTAATGTTCTCATTAGCTTAACTCCCATAGTAGCTCTTCCTGTAACTGATACATCTGAAATATTTAATCTTATAGCTACACCATTTGAGTTTATCATCATAAGCTCATCGTCTTCTTTACATACAGTTGCTCCAACAACCTTACCAGTCTTATCTGATATTTTGTATGTTATTAGACCTTTACCGCCTCTGTTTTGTAGTTTGTACTCAGTTACTGGAGTTCTCTTACCGAATCCATTTTCTGAAACTACTAATAAATCCTCTTCTGGAACTGCTATATCCATACATACTGCTACATCATCATTTGAAAGTCTTATAGCTCTAACCCCTGATGCTGTTCTACCCATAGGTCTTACATTCTTTTCGTTAAATTTAACTGCCATACCGTTTTGAGTAGCTATTATAATATCTGCATCACCTTTAGTCATCTTAACTTTTAGAAGTTCATCACCATCTCTTAAGTTAATTGCTATTAGTCCATTCTTTCTAAGGTTTTTAAAGTCGCCTAAGTTAGTTTTCTTAACTATACCTTGTTTTGTTCCCATGAATAAGTAACCTTCTTCATAAACATCGTTTATAGTTAATACTGTTTCTATCTTTTCATCTGGCTCAATAGCTATAAGGTTTATTATATTAGTTCCTTTTGCAGTTCTTCCTGCGTCAGGTATTTGATATCCTCTTAATTTGTATACTCTTCCTCTGTTTGTGAAGAATAATACATCTGAGTGAGTTGAAGTAACCATAACGTGTTCAACAAAATCATCTTCTTTAGTTGACATCGCTTGGATTCCTTTTCCTCCTCTTTTTTGAGAAGAATATGTGTCTGATGCAATTCTTTTGATATATCCTGAATTAGTTAAAGTTATAACTATATCTTCTTCTTGGATTAAATCTTCTACATCAATTTCATTTACGTTGTTCTCAAGTTCTGTTCTTCTTTCGTCATTGTATCTTTCTTTTATTTCTATTAATTCATCTTTAATAACACTTAAAAGTTTTACTTCTGACTCAAGAATTGATTTTAAGTATGCAATTTCTTTCATTAATTCGCTGTATTCTTCTTCTATCTTTCCTCTTTCAAGACCTGTAAGTCTTCTTAATCTCATCTCTAATATAGCTTGAGATTGTTTATCTGATAGGTTGAATCTCTCCATTAATGTTTCTTTTGCTATATCTGAAGTTTTTGAATTTCTAATTATGCTTATTACTTCATCAATATTATCTAAAGCTATTCTTAATCCTTCTAAGATATGCGCTCTAGCTTCAGCTTTATTTAGTTCAAATATAGTTCTTCTTGTTACTACTTCTTTTTGGAAGTCTATATAGTTTCTAAGAATCTCTTTTAAACTAAGTATTTTTGGTTCGTTGTTAACTAACGCTAACATTGTTATACCAAAAGTATCTTGCATTTTAGTGTGTTTATATAATAAGTTAAGAACTACGCTAGGGTTAGCATCTCTCTTAAGTTCTATTACAATTCTCATACCTTCTCTATCAGATTCATCTCTTAAGTCTGATATTCCTGGTATCTTTTTATCTTTTACTAAATCTGCAATATTTTCTATAAGTTTAGCTTTATTTACTTGGTAAGGTAATTCGTGAACTATTATTTTGTGTCTATTGTTTTCTTCTTCTATTTCAGCTTTTGCTCTAACAATAACTTTACCTCTACCAGTTTCGTAAGCTGATCTTATACCTGATTTACCCATTATGATAGCTCCTGTTGGGAAATCTGGTCCTTTTATTACGTTCATTAAATCCATAATTTCTATTTCTGGATCATCTATCATCATTATAGTTCCATCTATAACTTCACCTAAGTTGTGTGGTGGTATGTTTGTTGCCATACCAACTGCTATACCTGATGAACCGTTAACTAAAAGGTTTGGATATCTTGATGGTAATACTGATGGCTCTTTTTCTTCTCCATCAAAGTTTGGAACGAAATCTACTGTATTCTTTCCGATATCTCTAATCATTTGAGCTGCGATTTTGTTCATTTTTGCTTCTGTATATCTCATAGCGGCTGCGCTATCACCATCTACAGAACCAAAGTTTCCGTGACCGTCAACTAGCATATATCTCATTGAGAAATCTTGCGCCATTCTAACTAAAGCATCATAAACTGATGTATCACCGTGTGGGTGGTACTTACCTAAAACTTCCCCTACTATTCTTGCACATTTTCTGTACCCTTTTTCAGGGGCTAAACCTAGTTCATGCATTGAGAATAGAATTCTTCTATGAACTGGCTTTAAACCATCTCTTACGTCTGGAAGTGCACGACCAACTATAACGCTCATGGCATAGTCAATGTAGCACTTTTTCATTTCGTTTTTTATATCTACGGGTATTACTTTTCCCTCATTAAAACTCATGTACTTCACCTCTATAATTTAGTACTAAATATCCAAGTTGCTTACTTGATTAGCATTGTCTTGTATGAACTCTCTTCTAGGTTCAACCTTTTCACCCATAAGTATAGTGAATATCTCATCAGCTGCCATTGCATCTTCAACAGTAGCTCTTAAAAGTATTCTTTGTTCTGGGTCCATTGTTGTTTCCCAAAGTTGAGTTGCATTCATCTCTCCAAGACCTTTGTATCTTTGTATATTAACTGAGTTGTCTTTTCCGCCAAGGTCTTCTATAACTCTTTCCATTTCATCGTCTGAGTAAGCGTAGAATTCCTTTTTACCTTTTGATACTTTATATAGTGGTGGTTGTGCTATACAAACATGACCTCCATCTATTAATTCTCTCATGTATCTGTAGAAGAAAGTTAATAATAATGTTCTTATATGAGCTCCATCTACATCGGCATCGGTCATTATTATTATTCTGTTATATCTTATTTTTGATATATCAAAATCTTTTCCTATACCAGCTCCAAATGCAGTTACCATTGATCTTATAGTATCTGAATTTAAGATTTTATCTAATCTTTGCTTTTCAACGTTCATTATTTTACCTCTAAGCGGTAGGATTGCTTGGAATTTTCTATCTCTACCTTGCTTAGCTGAACCACCGGCTGAATCTCCTTCGACGATGTATATTTCACATTCCATAGGGTCTTTTGAAGAACAATCAGCTAGTTTTCCTGGAAGCGTTGATCTTTCAAGAACTGATTTTCTAGTAAGTTCTCTTGCTTTTCTTGCAGCATCTCTTGCTCTAGCTGCCATTAAAGCTTTATCTATTATAATTTTACCGATGTTTGGATTTTCTTCTAAGAATACTCCAACACCTTCTCCAACTATAGAATCTACTATTCCTCTTACTTCACTATTACCTAGCTTAGTTTTTGTTTGACCTTCGAATTGAGGTTCTCCTATTTTTACTGATATTACAGCTGTTAAACCTTCTCTTATATCATCACCTGAAAGGTTTTTGTCATTTTCTTTTAAATGACCAAACTTCTTAGCATAATCATTAAAAACTCTAGTTAAAGCTGTTTTAAATCCTACTAAGTGAGTACCACCTTCAATAGTGTCTATATTGTTTGCAAAAGAGAATAAGTTTTCGTTGTATCCATCATTGTATTGAAGTGCAACTTCTACTGATATTCCGTCTTTTAAACCTTCAACATAGATAGGTTCTTCGTGTAATTTTTCTTTGTTTCTGTTTAGATATTCAACGAAAGATTTTATACCACCTTCGTAGTGATACACTTCTTCTTTATCGAATCTTTTATCTAGTAAAGTTATTCTGATTCCTTTATTTAAGAATGCTAACTCTCTTAATCTTTGAGATAGTATTTCAAAATCATATACTAAATCATCAAAAATTTCGTGGTCTGGCTTAAAGTAAACTGTTGTTCCAGTTACATCACAAGTTCCAACTTCATTAACACCAGTTACAACTTTACCACGTGAATATTCTTGTTCCCAAATAGAACCATCTCTCATAACAGTAACTGTACATTTTTCTGAAAGGGCGTTAACTACAGAAGCACCAACCCCGTGTAATCCTCCAGATACTTTGTATCCGCCACCACCGAATTTACCTCCGGCATGAAGTACTGTCATTATAACCTCAACAGTTGGTTTTCCCATCTTAGGGTGCATACCAACTGGCATTCCTCTACCGTCATCTTTGACAGTTATAGAATTATCTTCATTTATTTCAACTCTTATGTTTTTACAGAATCCAGCTAATGCCTCATCTATACTATTATCTACTATTTCATAAACTAAGTGATGTAATCCTCTTGAGCTTGTGCTACCAATGTACATCCCTGGTCTTTTTCTTACTGCTTCAAGTCCTTCTAAAACCTGAATCTGACTCTCATCATAGCTTTGTTTGTTTTCTTCCAACATAGATCCCTCCTAAATTTATTAATATCTATCCTTAACTGAAGGTTTTAATATTGGACTTACGGATTATAATCTAAATCTGTTCTCTTTGTTAAAGTTGATGAAGATATTGGTGATAAATATATCTTACTCATCTTATCAACTTCAGCTATAACAAATGATTTCGGCTTATCATCTGTTATTCTTTCCACAAATCCATCTTCTTCTGCCATTCTTAAAAACTGAATAGTGTCAGAACTATACATAGTTGTTTGTAAATCAAAAATTCCAATAACATCTTTTATAGGAACCACTACATTTTCTCCTAAATGTAAAAACATAAAGAATCCTCCTTCTTATTTAGAGACCGCACCTTCTTTTACTTTATAAACAACTGATTCATCATCTAGATAGTCGTTTAAATCTTCAATTCCCGTGCAAGTAATTATTGTTTGTATATCTTTAATAGAGCTTAAAACATATCTTTTTCTATTAAAATCTAATTCTGATAATACATCATCTAATAGTAAAACAGGATATTCTCCTGTTTTTTCTTTGATTATCTTAAGTGATGCAAACTTCATAGTTAAAACTGCTGTTCTTTGCTGTCCTTGCGAACCAAAGCTTTTAGTATCAACTCCATTTATATAAACAGAAAAATCATCTCTATGAGGTCCGTGACTAGTTATGCCTTTTTCAATATCTCTATTCCTATTTTTCTTTAGAATCGAATAAAATTGCTCTTGAATGTCTTCAGTTTTTTTAATGGTTGAAATATATTTAAACTCAATAGTTTCTTTCCCTGAAGTAATATCACTATGTATGTCTTTAGAATACTTATTTAAAGAATCTAAATATTCTAATCTCTTTTTAATTATATAAGCTCCAAACATTGCTAGTTGAAGATCATATACATCAAGCATATCTTTATCTAGATTCCTGTTTTTTAAGATACTATTTCTCTCATTCATAACTTTGTTGTATTGAACGAGGTTATAATAATATTTTTGATCTAACTGACATAATTCCATATCGATAAACTTTCTTCTAACTCCTGGCGAATCTTTTATTATTCTTAAGTCTTCTGGTGAAAACATAACAACATTAAAAACACCAAATAACTCTCCTATTTTGCTTATCTTTATAGAATTAACTCTTACAACTTTTTTTCCGTCTTTTAGGATGTTAATATCAATTTTTTTGTCTAATCGCTCTCTGCCAACACTTAAACCTACAAAAGAAATTTCATCGTTCCAATTTATAAGTTCTTTATCTTTAGAAGTTCTATGGGATTTCGCAAAACCGCAATAATAGATAGCTTCTAGTATATTAGTTTTACCTTGTGCATTATCTCCCATAAAAACATTGACATGTCTTCCTAAGTCTATTTCTAAATTATCATAATTTCTGTAATTTATTAATTTAAGCTTTTTTACATACATTTATAAACACCCATTCAATTATAACATACTAATAGGATAAAAGCTTATTATTAGGTTAGATGACCTTAAATTGTTCACCTTCAAATTCTACGATATCTGAAACTCTAATCTTTTTTCCTCTTTGAGTACAAATCTCACCATTAACTTTTACCATTTCTTCTAAAATGAAAATTTTTGCTTCTGAACCTGAAGTTGCTATTGCAGCCCATTTTAAAAAAGCATCTAATTTTATAAATTCTGTATTTATTTTTATCTCGTTCATATTGTATAAACCGCCCGGAATTTCTGAATAATTATACAGTAAATTTCCAGTCCTTTCTATCTAATTAATCTTACTGGTAGAACTAGGTATCTATAATTATCAACTTCTTTTCCTTTAATTATACAAGGACTTACACTCGAAGTCATTTCTAGTACTATCTCTTCTTCATCTAAATTCTTTAAAACATCAAGTAAGTATCTTGAGTTAAATGCAATTTGAATCTTTTCACCTTGCAGATTTATTGTAACTTCTTCCCTAACTTTTCCCAATTGAGAATTAGAAGATATAATTATTGACTCATCTTCAACTTCGAATTTTACAAGATTATTGTTACCATCTTTCGCCATAAGTGAAGCTCTTTCAATACCATTTTGGAATTCTTGTTTATCCACAAGTAATGATTTGTAATTTACAAATTTACCTTCTAAAAGTCTTGATATAACTCTTGTTTTTTCTAAGCTAAATAGAATATGGTTTTTAGTAAATGTTATTTTTACAAGATCTTCTGAATCTTCAAGTATTTTTGATACTTCGTTTAAAGTTTTTCCAGGTATAACAACATCTTTTTCTAAGTCTGAATCTATATATTCACTTTTTATTGCAAGTCTATATCCATCTAATGCAACTAAGTTTATATTTTTATCTTTAATTTCAAATAATATTCCTTGAAGTATTGGTCTTGTTTCATCTTGAGCTATTGCAAAAGATGTAGCTTTTATCATACTTTTTAAAATATTTTGAGGTACAGTTACTTCTTCCCCTTCGTTAACAGTAGGTAATTCTGGGAATTCTTCTGCTTTCATGTAAACTACGTTAAATACTGATTTTTCACAAGTTATTTGAATAGTTTCATTTTGCATAGTTTCTATTTCTATTTCTGAATTAGGAAGTTTTCTAATAATTTCACTAAAAATCTTAGCATCTATAACTATGCTTCCTTCTTCTTTAACATCTACATCTATGTTAGTTTCTATACTTACATCCATATCTGATCCTATAAGTACTAAGTTGTTATTTACACAATGAAGATAAATACCTTCTAATACTGACATTGTTGATTTTCCAGTTATCGCTTTTTGAACTATAGAAATACCTTCTAATAATTTTTGTTTTTGACATGTGAATTTCATTTTAATCCTCCTTATTTATCAACAGTTAAGTTTGTTTATATATAGTTTAGATAAATAAAAAATATAGTAATAATAGTAGTAGGGGCTGTGGAATTGTTGATAAGTACCTTCAGCCCTGTTATATCAACAAAAAGTTGTAAAAAAATATTGTGGATAAGTAAGTAACGTTTAGTATGACTTATCCACAGTTATTAACAGCAATATTTTTATGTTAAGTTATCCACAGGTTGTTATATAGTTATTATATACAAGTGTTGATAACATAACAAAATTTTAGTTTTGAGTTAATTTTTTAGTTAAATCTTCTATTGTTTGTTGAAGACTTTCATCTCTAGTTAAATTGTTTGATATTTTTTCGTAAGCATGAATTACTGTAGTATGATCACGACCACCAAACTCTTCTCCTATTTTAGGTAAAGACATATCAGTAAGTTTTCTGCTTAAATACATAGCAATTTGTCTAGGATGAGCTACATTACGAGTTCTTCTTTGAGATTTTAAATCATCAACTCTTAAGTTAAAGTAACTAGCTACAACGTCTTGTATTATTTCTATAGTTATATGTTTTCCTTGTTTTTTAGAAATAATATCTTTTAGAGCTTCAGTTGCTAGATCTACTGTTATTTCGCGGTTTGTTAATGATGAATAAGCTACTATTCTAGTTAAAGCGCCTTCTAATTCCCTAATATTCGATTTTATTTTTGTTGCTATATAAACCATAACTTCGTTTGCAACACTTAAATTTTCTACATCAGCCTTTTTCTTTAAGATAGCCATTCTAGTTTCAAAATCTGGAACTTGAATATCCGCTATAAGACCCCACTCGAATCTAGATCTAAGTCTATCTTCTAATGTAGGAATTTCTTTTGGAGGTCTATCTGATGATAGGATAATTTGTTTATTAGCTTCATGAAGAGCGTTAAATGTATGGAAGAATTCTTCTTGAGTTCTTTCTTTACCAGCTATAAACTGGATATCGTCAATTAAAAGTACATCTACATTTCTGTATTTATTTCTAAATTCTTCGTTTTTATCATCTTTAATAGCATTTATTAATTCATTAGTAAACTTTTCAGAAGATACGTAAACTACTTTTGCATTTGAATTGTCGTCTAGTATATAGTGGCCTATTGCATGCATTAAGTGAGTTTTTCCAAGTCCTACGCCTCCATATATGAAAAGCGGATTGTATGCTTTTGCTGGAGATTCAGCTACTGCAAGTGATGCTGCATGGGCAAATCTATTACTATTACCTATTACGAAAGAATCAAATGTATATTTAGGGTTTAAGTTTGTATTTGCAAAATCGTCGCTTTGAAATGATTTTGCCCTTTTCTCTGCCTTCTTTTCTGCCTTTTCCTTAGTTTCCTCTTCTTTTTGAATCTCAGAAGCTACTAAAAATTCGATTTTGTAAAGTTTAGAACATACCGCTTGTATTGAGTTTGCTACTAAATCTTTATAACGTTTTTCTAGTATTTCTTGAGAAAATGTATTTGGAACACTTATTCTTATAGTATTAGAAGAAATAGAAATAGGTTCACAACTTTTTATCCAAGTATTGAAACTAACTTCACTCAACTCACCCTTTATCACATCTAGTGTATTCTTCCATAATTGCTTTAGCTCTGTGTCCATTCCGTATCCTCCAATCAAAAATTTTTTTTATTTTTTTATAGCAAAATGTGATAATCACAATTTAATAACAAGATATCAACAATCTAATAACAAAATTTGCTTTGATAGTTGACTATGTACATTATTTTTTCCACATGTTAATAATTATGTTAGCCTTTTAAAATTAAGTTTAGATATCCACACAAAACCTAATTTACTTATAAACAGTAAAAAAAGACATAAAAACTTGTTATTTCAATAAAAAAACTAAATTAGAGTCTAGTTATTAAGTGAGAAAGAACAAGTTATCAACAGAGTTATCAACAGTTGTGGATAATTTTAAAGAAATATAAAGTTATTAACATATAGATTTATGATACCATAAGTAAATAGAGGGTTTCAACAAGTTATCCACAAAAAAATCAAATAAAAGGTGGATAATTATCAACAAAGGGCATAATTCTTGACATAAAGAGGGTAAAACTATATAATGGTTAGGTAAATCTAAAATAGAAGAAAAGTATAACCTTTGGGAAATACGAAAAATTTTATTGAAGGGGGTGTAGTGTAAATGTTCATGACATACCAACCTAAAAAAAGACAAAGAAAAAAAGAGCATGGTTTCAGAAAAAGAATGGCTACTAAGTCAGGAAGAAACATTCTTAAAAAGAGAAGACAAAAAGGTAGAAAAAAATTAACAGCATAAGGGCCGCAATTTAGTGGCCTTTTTTCTACAATGTAGGAAAAAAGGAGTATTAAATACCCATGATATATAGATTAAAAAAAAGTAATGAGTTTAGAATTGTATATAGAAGAGGCAAATCGATAGCTAATGATCTTTTGGTATTATATACTTTTAATAATAGAAGAAATAAAGATAAAGAAAATCTACCTTATAATAAGGTAGGAATTTCTGTTAGTAAAAAAGTAGGAAACAGTGTAGTTAGAAGCAGAAGTAAAAGATTAATTTCAGAATGCTACAGATTAAATGAAGAGAATTTAAAAAAAGGCTATGACTTCGTTTTTGTTGCTAGAACAAAAATAAAGGATAAGGATTATCAAAGCGTTGAAAAAGCTATGATAAATTTATTTAAGAAAGCAGGCTTATTTAATTGAAAAAATTTGTTATAAAATTAATACAATTTTATAGAAATAATATATCACCTATGAAAAATCCTTGTTGTAAGTATACACCTACCTGTTCTCAATATGCTATTGATGCAGTTACAAAGTATGGTGCATTTAAGGGGAGTTTTATGGCAGTTTGGAGAATTCTAAGGTGTAATCCTTTTAGTAAGGGCGGATATGATCCAGTAAAATAGAGTATGGGAGGAAAAAGCTAAAATGAATACGATATTTCAACCAATAACGAATTTCTTAGCGATGATCTTTGAGAAACTTCATGGATTTATAGTATCTATGGGTATATCAGATGTAGGGTTAAGTTATGTTTTGGCTGTTATATTACTAACAGTAATTATAAAAACTTTAGTATTACCGTTTAGTATTAAATCAGTTAAATCGACTAGAAAAATGCAAGAGTTTCAACCTCAAGTAAAGAAACTACAAGAAAAGTACAAAAATGATCCACAAAAAGCAAATATGGAAATGATGAAACTATATAAGGAAAACAACATCAGTATGACAGGTGGTTGTTTACCAATGTTAATTCCACTTCCAATATTAATGGCTTTATATTATGTTTTTGCTTATAACATAAAAGGAATAGCTGGAGCATCATTTTTATGGTTACCAGACTTAGCTGGTAAGGATCCATTATATATTCTTCCTATATTAGCAGGTTTAAGTACATTTATACCATCATACTTAATGACTAAAGCTAACCCAGCTACTGAAAACACAGGCATGAACATGATGCCTATGAACATAGGTATGTCTGTAATGATGGGATTCATGGCTATGAACTTCCCTTCAATCCTAGCAATTTATTGGGTAACAAGTGGAGTATACCAATTAGTTCAAACATACTTCTTAAATGTTAAGCCAATACAAGCTAAGAAGAAAGAACAAGCTGAAGAAGAAGAAGAGAAAATAAAATCTCAAACTAAATTTGCTATGCCAGAAGAGTATGCAAAGAAAAAGAAGAAAAAATAATTCAGACACTTAAATAAATGGGTAATATTATGAGAGTAGGTGGCTATGGTATATGAAATTTATTGAAATGACAGGTAAAAATGTTGACGAAGCTTTAGAAAAAGCATTATCTGAACTTAATGTTACTAAAGATAAAGTTATAGTTGATATTTTAGATGAAGGCTCTAAGGGATTTTTAAATGTATTTGGAGTAAAACCTGCTAAAATAAAGGTTACTGTAAAAAGAGACCATTTAGCGGAAGTAAGAACTTTTATTACTGATATGTTAGATAGTATGCAAATTAAAGCAGATATAGATATTAAGGAAGAAAATAATATTATAAGTATTAACCTTTCTGGCCCTAAAATGGGACTTATAATAGGATATAGAGGTGAAACATTAGATTCTCTTCAATACCTTATATCATTAGTTGCAAATAAACATCACGAAGGACCATATAAAAAAGTAATATTAGATACTGAAAATTACAGAGCTAAAAGGGAAGAAACTCTAAAAAGAGTAGCAACAAAGTTTGCTAGAAGAGTTAAGAAAACAGGAAAAGCATATAAACTAGAACCTATGAATCCATATGAGAGAAGAATTATTCACTCAGCACTTCAAGATGATAAGTATATTACTACATATAGTGAAGGCGAAGATTCATCAAGAAGAGTTGTTATTGCTTTAAAATAAATGATTATTTAAAGAAGTTCTTATTAAAGAACTTCTTTTTTTCTTTTTTTAAATTTTTATAGGCAGGGATTTAGAAATGATAATTAAAAGTAAGTCTATAAAATGTAAAAAAGGTAAAAATATATAGATAATAAAAGCTAAATATTTTGACTTATCAAATATAATTCTGTAAAATTGATATTAGTTTATTTCCCAATATAACATAGAAATGTTGGGAAATTATAGGTCTTGAATATTTATTCCTAAGGAGGAATTTCGATGAAAGAATTTGATACTATATGTGGTATTGCAACGGCACAAGGTGAAGGTGGAATTGCAATAATTAGAGTTTCAGGAAGCAAAGCTATAGAGATTGTTTCTAAGATATTTAGAGCTAAAAACAATTTTGATATAAAAGATATGAAAACTTACACTATGAAGTATGGAAATATCATAGACATTAAAAGCGGTGAAGTTATAGATGAAGTTATAATAAGCTTTATGAAAGGGCCAAGAAGCTTTACAGCAGAAGATGTAATAGAGATAAATTGCCACGGTGGTGTAGTTTCAACAAATAGAGTTTTAGAGGAAGTAGTAAAAGCTGGTGCTAGAATAGCAGAACCAGGGGAATTTACAAAGAGAGCTTTTTTAAACGGAAGAATAGATTTAAGCCAGGCAGAAGCTGTAATAGATATTATAAATGCAAAGACTGATTTAGCTATGAAATCAGCTGTTATGCAAAGTTCGGGGACACTTTCCCAGGAAATAAATAAATTAAGTAAATACTTATTAGACGTTTTAGCTCACATTGAATATGATGTAGATTTTACAGAAGACGACGAGGAGCCAGATTCTTCTCTACCACCTAAAATAATAGCTAGTCTTACAGAAGCTACAAGCGAGATGGATAAGTTATTAAAAGGTGCTAATGAAGGAAAAATAATAAGAGATGGTTTAAGAATGACTATAATCGGTAAACCAAACGTAGGAAAATCATCACTTATGAATGCTTTATTACAAGAAAAGAGAGCTATAGTTACAGACATCCCAGGAACTACAAGAGACGTTATAGAAGAATATATAAACTTAGATGGTATACCAGTTAAGATAACAGATACAGCAGGTATTAGAGAGACTGAGGACGTAGTTGAAAGAATCGGTGTTGAAAGATCTAAAGAGAAGATAGAAGAAGCTGACTTAGTTGTATTAATGCTTGATAATTCAAGAGAGTTAGATGAAGAAGATAAGGAAATAATCGAAGCTATAAAAGATAAAAAAGTTGTAGTTCTTCTTAATAAAATAGATTTAGATAGAAAAATAAGTATAGACCAAATAGAAGGTTTAGAAAATAGAATAGAAATTTCAGCAATGACAGGCCAAGGAATAGAAGATTTAAAAGCTGAAATTAAGAGATTATTCTTTAACGGTGAAGTTGATAACGAAAGCTTAATAATAACAAACAACAGACACAAACAAGCGTTACTAAGAGCTTTAGAAAACTGTGAAGAGGCTAAAAACAGATTAAAAAACAACGAATATTTAGATTTAATTTCTATATATGTAACTTCAGGATTAAAAGCATTAGGAGAAATAACAGGTTCAGAAGTTGAAGAGGATTTAGTAAATAAGATATTTAGTGAATTCTGTGTAGGAAAATAGGAGGAAAAAGATGAGATTTAAAGCTGAAGAATATGATGTAGTAGTTATAGGGGCAGGCCATGCTGGTTGTGAAGCAGCGCTAGCTTCAGCAAGAATGGGTTTAAAGACATTAATTTGTACTATAAACTTAGAAGCTATAGCAATGATGCCATGTAATCCTAATATAGGAGGAACTGCTAAAGGTCATTTAGTAAAAGAGATAGATGCTTTAGGTGGAGAGATGGGCTTAAATATAGACGATACTTTCATTCAATCAAGAATGTTAAATACGTCTAAAGGACCTGCTGTTCACTCATTAAGAGCACAAGCAGATAAATTAAAATATCAAAAAAGAATGAAAGAGGTTATGGAGAGGGTTCCAAACCTTTATATAAGACAAGTAGAAATAATTGACTTAGTTACAGAGAACGGAAAAATAACAGGAGCTGTAGCTAAAACAGGAGCTATATTTGGCTGTAAAGCTGCAATTTTAGCTACAGGGACATACTTACAAGCTAAGATAATAATAGGTGATGTAAGCTACAGTAGCGGACCAAATGGATTGTTACCAGCTAACGATTTATCACAAGCTTTATTAGATTTAGGAATAGAACTTAGAAGGTTTAAAACAGGAACTCCAGCTAGAATTAACAGAAGATCAGTTAACTTTGAACCTATGGTAGAGCAAAAAGGTGACGAAAAAATAGTTCCATTTTCATTTATGAATGACAATATAGATAGAGAGCAAGTATCATGCTACTTAACATATACTAACGAAAACACACACAAAGTTATAGCAGATAACATAGATAGATCTCCTATATATAATGTAAGTATATTAGGAATAGGACCTAGATATTGTCCTTCAATAGAAGATAAAGTTATGAGATTCCCAGATAAAGATAGACATCAAGTATTCGTAGAGCCAGAAGGAGACGATACTTTAGAGATGTATGTTGGAGGATTCTCTTCATCATTACCAGAAGATGTTCAAACTAAGATGATAAAAACAATAAAAGGGCTTGAAAACTGTGAAGTTATGAGAGCAGCTTATGCTATAGAATATGATTCAATAGATCCAACTCAACTTAAATCAACTTTAGAATTTAAAAATGTAGAAGGTCTTTATGGAGCAGGTCAAATAAACGGAAGTTCAGGTTATGAAGAGGCTGCAGCACAAGGTATAGTTGCAGGTATAAATGCTGCACTTAAAATCAAAGGTGAAGAACCTATGATTTTAACTCGTTCTGATGCTTATGTAGGAGTTCTTATAGATGATTTAGTTACAAAAGGAACTAATGAGCCTTATAGAATGATGACATCAAGAGCTGAATATAGACTTCTTTTAAGACAAGATAACGCTGATTTTAGATTAACTGAAATAGGTAAAAAAGTAGGACTTGTAACAGATGAAAGATATAATAGATTCTTAGATAGAAAACAAAACATAGAAGATGAGTTAAATAGACTTAAAGAAGTTCAAATAACTAACAAAAGAGAAAATAACGAGATATTAGAAAAGATAGGTTCAGCACCTCTTAATAAGCCAATGAGTTTATATGAACTAATAAAAAGAACAGAGCTAAACTATGAAAAGCTTAAAGAGTTAGACCCTGAAAGACCAGATTATAAAGATCACGTAGGAGAGCAAATCGATATAATCATTAAGTATGAAGGATATATAACAGCTCAATTAGAGCAAGTTGAACAATTCAAAAAATTAGAAAAGAAAATGCTTCCTAAAGATATAGATTATAAAAATGTTAATGGACTAAGAGGAGAAGCGGTTTCTAAACTTTCAGATATAAGACCTGCAAGCATAGGGCAAGCGTCAAGAATATCAGGGGTATCACCAGCTGATATATCAGTACTTTTAATTTATTTAGAATATCAGTACGGGAAACAAAATAAAGAAGACTAAGCTTCAAGGAGGATATTATGGAGTTTTACAATATAATGAAAGAAGCTTGTGATGAAGTTTCAATGGATTTTAACGAGGAAAAATATAATAGATTTATAAAATATATGAGATTGGTTCAAGAGTGGAACCAAAAAGTAAACTTAACTGCTATAACAGAAGATAATGAGTTTATTAAAAAACACTTTATAGACTGCATAAAAGCATTTAAAAGCGACGAATTAAAGAATGCAAAAACAGTAATAGATGTAGGTACAGGGGCAGGTTTCCCAGGACTTCCTATAGCTATAATGGATGAGACTAAAGAAGTTACACTTTTAGATTCTTTAAATAAAAGAATAAACTTTTTAAATTTAGTAGTTAGAGAGTTAGGTTTAAAAAACGTAAATACTATACACTCAAGAGCTGAAGATGGAGCTAGGAAAAAAGAACTTAGAGAGGTTTTTGATATAGCAACTTCAAGAGCCGTTGCTAATATGGCTGTACTTTCAGAGTTTTGTTTGCCATACGTAAGAGTAGGGGGCTATTTTGTGGCTTTAAAGGGGCCTGCAATAGAAGAGGAACTAGAAGGTAGCAAAAATGCTTTAAGCGTCTTAGGCGGAAAGCTATTAGATGTAAAAGAAATAGTAGTTGAAGGAACTGATTTAAATCACAACTTAGTTATAGTTGAAAAGATTAAATCTTGTCCTAAAACATATCCAAGAAAAGCAGGAAATGTTACTAAAAAACCTTTATAAAAATTTTAAAACAATTTGTCTTAAAATTAATATAGGTAAATTAAAAGGAAAGAAATGGTACACGACGAATTTAATATATAGATAAAAAACTGGAAAATATAAGGGATGGGTAGAATAAATATGAATAATCAAATAGTGAAAATCAATATCAATGAGATAATTCCAAATACATATCAACCAAGAAAATTTTTCAATGAAAATGCTTTAGAAGAATTATCTCAGTCAATAAGAGAGCACGGAATTATTCAACCGATAACAGTAAGAAAAAGAGGAGATGTCTTTGAACTAGTTGCAGGAGAGAGAAGATGGAGAGCAGCTAGGATTGCAGAACTTGAAGAAGTTCCTTGTAATATCGTAGATATCACAGATACTGAGTCAGCTGAAATTGCTTTATTAGAAAATCTTCAAAGAGAAGATCTTAATTTTATAGAAGAAGCAGAAGCGTATCATAATTTAATTCATGATCATAGATTCACACAAGATGAATTAGCTAAGAGAATGGGAAAAAAGCAATCAACTATTGCAAACAAGCTAAGAATCTTAAAGTTAAGTAATAACGTTCGTAAACTGTGTGTTGAAAATAATCTTACAGAAAGACATGCAAGAGCTTTATTATCAATGCCAGATGAAAAATTACAAGTTAAAGTAGTAAAAAAAGTTATAAAAGATAAACTTAACGTAAGACAAACAGAGGAATTGATTAATAAAGAATTATTAAAGCTTGCAGGACAAGAATTAAATAATAAATCAAAGAAAAAAATAACATCAATTTTTCCAGCAAAGCTATATGTAAATACAATAAAACAGGTTTTTGATAAATTTAATATTCCAGCTAAATACAAGATGGATGATCACGATGAGTATATTCAAATAACTGTGAATATACCAAAAAATAAGAAGTAAATTTCACAAAAAGATGTAGGCAGAGATTAGTCTACATCTTTTTTTGCGTAAATTATTAAGAATATATTGATTTATATGTTTTAATCTTTCAATATTATATAAATATATATATAATAAATATATGGAGAGGGGGTGTAGAGTCCTAAGTTTAAAAGACTAGGGCTACATATGAAAACAATTTGTATATTTAACCAAAAAGGTGGAGTTGGAAAGACAACAACTAACATAAACTTATGTTCATATCTTGCTATGTCAGGATATAAAGTTTTAACAATAGATATAGATCCTCAAGGTAATACTACTAGTGGATTAGGATTAGATAAGAGAAATTTGGAACTTTCAATGTATGATGTAATAACATCAGATGCGTCGTTAAGAGATGTAATAATACAAAGTGATTTAGTTTCAAATCTTTTTATTGCCCCATCTACTATGGAACTTGCAGGTGCAGAGGTTGAAGTTATAGGAAATACAAACAGAGAGAGAATATTAATTGACAAGATAGAAGAAGTAAAAGATGATTACGATTTTGTCTTTATCGATTGTCCTCCTTCTTTAGGTGTATTAACTATAAATGCTCTAGTTGCAAGTAAATCAGTTTTAATACCAATTCAATGTGAGTTTTATGCACTTGAAGGGGTTGGTCAACTAATGAATACAGTTAAATTAGTTAAAAAGTCATTAAACGAAGAATTAGATATAGAAGGCGTAATAATGACTATGTATGATTACAGAACTAATTTAAGTAATGAAGTATATAAAGAAGTTAAAAATTTCTTTGGGGATAAAGTATATGAAAGCACAATACCGAGAAATATAAGATTAGCTGAATCGCCTAGTTTTGGATTACCTATAATGCTATATGATGAAAAATGCAAGGGTGCTGAATCTTATTCAAAATTAACAAAAGAATTTTTAAAGAGACAGTAGTGTGAGGTGATATAAATGGGGAAAAAATTTGGTTTAGGTAAAGGATTAGGAGCTTTGATTCCTGATGAAATAGAAAAGCCTATCAAAAAAGAAGAAGTTAAGAAAAACAATAACTTAACTATTCCTTTAAACAAGATTACTAACAATTCAGAACAACCTAGAAAATTCTTTGATAAGGAAAATATAAGTGAATTAGCAGAATCAATTAAAAATCATGGTATTATTCAACCACTTATACTTAAAAAGCAAAAAAACAACTACATAATTGTTGCAGGGGAAAGACGTTTTAGAGCAGCTAAGATGTTAGGGCTTAAAGAAGTTCCAGCGATAATAATGGATTTAACTGAAAAAGAAATACTAGAAATAGCTTTGATAGAAAATATTCAAAGAGAGAATCTAAACCCTATTGAAGAAGCTATTGCTTACAAAAAGTTATTAAGTGAATTTGATTTAACTCAAAACGAATTAAGTCAAAGAATAGGAAAATCAAGAACAGCTATAACTAACACTATGAGGTTAACAAATCTAGATTCTAGGGTACAACAATACTTAATAGAAAGTGTTATAAGTGAAGGACACGGTAGAGCTTTATTAGGAACTGATGATAAAGAACTACAATACAAATTAGCACAAAAGGTTATAGACGAAAAATTATCTGTTAGGGATTTAGAAAGATTAATTAAAAAGATTTCTAGTGAGCCTAAAGATGAAAAAGAAATTAAAGAGGAAAGTCCTTATTACACTGATGTTAAGGATAGACTTCAAGATTATTTTGGAACAAAGGTAAATATTAATTCTAAACCAAATAAAAAAGGTAAAATAGAAATTGAATATTACTCAGATGAAGATTTAAACAGAATATTAGATTTGATGAATATGTAATGTTTCACGTGAAACATTTTGTATTTTTGAAATTTTGATGTTTCACGTGAAACATCTTAGGAAGGACGGAAACTAAAGTGGAAAACGCATTAAACATTTTAAATCAATACTTACCATTTATAGTAATTGGAATGGGAGTAGTAATAGTAATATTATTAATACTAGTTATAGCATTATGGAAATCTATGAACAAAATAGAGAGAAGATATAGAAAATTAATGAGAGGTGCAGATAATAAGAATTTAGAAGCACTTATAAATGAAAAATTAGAAAATATTGAGGTTTCAACTCAAATAGCTGATGAAGCTATGGCACTTGCTAAAAATATTAAAGAAAACCTTAATGAATGTGTTCAAAAAATAGCTATAATGAGATATCAAGCTTTTGATGATGTTGGAAGTGATTTAAGTTTTTCAATAGCAATATTAGATGGACATAACGATGGAGTTGTAATAACAGGTCTTTACGGAAGACACGATAGCACAACTTATGCAAAACCTATAGATAAAGGTATATCAAGATATGATTTATCAGAAGAAGAACAATTAGTTTTAACTGAAGCAATTAAAAAACAAATAGTAATATAAAAAAAGCCTATCACTTAAGTGATAGGTATTTTTTATATCAAATTAGAAGTTATATAAGGATAATATGATTTTTAATGGGGGATATGAAAATTAAAGAGAGTGATTATGCGTTATATAACTTCTTTACGAAATTAGCTTTTAAGAAGAAGCTTTAGCTTTGTTTATTTCTAAATCTAATAAATTAATAGTTTGAGATAAACTATTAGAAATAAATTTAGCTAAAAGCATCACGGTATAAAGTCTAGTATTTTGTAAAACCATAAATTCGTAATTACCAGAGATATTAACAACTCCTGTAATACTAAGGTCACCTACTTGAGGTAAGTTTTTATTAAGTGCTAAGCCAGGGCGTAGGGGAGAATCTTCTATAAAAACCTTTCCTATAGAATCAATACGTCCTAAAGAAGCATCTATAGCTATAACGTAAGGGTTTTTAAAATTAGATTTTATATAAAGTAAAGTTTCTCTAAGGTTTTTAGAGTGTACGGGATTTTCTAAAGAACCAAAACTATAAACATTTAAAGCGTTAAAGTTTAAGTTCGATCCAACTAAAGGACCTAAACAATCTCCAGTAGCTCTATCAGATCCTATAGAAACGATAACTAAAGGTCTACCTTTAATAAAAACAGGCTTAAGCTTTTTATATAAATATTCAGTTGTTATACAGGATGATTCCTTAAAGGTTACATCAACGAAAAAATTAGAATTCATAAAAAAAACCTCCTCATACAGTTAATTATTACCATAAGAGGAGATTCGTATACATTAAAATATTAAATTTTTTTTAGCTGATTTTAAAACTTCTAAAGCTTTATCTATATCGTCTTCTGTATTGAAATAAGATATGCTAAGTCTAACTGTTCCTGATGGAAAGCTTCCTATTGTTTTATGACAATTTGGAGCGCAATGTAAGCCAGACCTATTACTTATTCCATTGTCTTCTAAATAAAATGCTAATTCAGAAGGGTCTACTCCCTTTAAATTAAAAGAAAGAGATGTTGTTGAATTTTCAAAAGTTAAATCTCCGTATACTATATAATCACCTATATCTAATAATCCTTTAGAAAGCTTTTTATAAAGAGCTTTATTTTTTTTAGAGATTTTTTCTAAACCTTCATTATTAATAAAATCTATTCCAGCCGATAAACCTATAATTCCAGGAATATTTAAAGTTCCACTTTCAAATTTATCTGGAAGAAAGTTTGGCTGATAAATATCGTGAGATAGACTTCCTGTTCCACCCTCTATAAATGGAGTACAAACTTCGTTTAATTCATCAGAAATTATAAAGCCTCCAATTCCTTGAGGTCCAAATAAGCTTTTATGTCCAGTAAAAGCAAGAGCACTAAGGTTTAATTCTTTAAAATCGATAGGAACAGTACCAGCTGATTGAGCTGAGTCTATAATAAAGAATATATTATGTTCTTTGCAAATTTCACCTATTTCTTTAATAGGCTGAATAGTTCCTATAACGTTTGATGCGTGAGTTAGTATTATTAACTTTGTATTAGGTTTTATTCTTTTTTCAAAATCTTTAGGGTTTACAAAACCTTCTTTTGAAGCCTGAACAAATTCTAAATCGATTCCTAATTTTTCTTTTGAACTTATTAAAGGTCTGACTACTGAATTATGTTCTAATGAAGAAGTTAAAACGTGATCGTTAGGTTTTAATAAGCCTTTAATTAATATGTTTAATGAAGTTGTTATATTATTTGTAAATATAACATTTTCGATTTTTTCAAAGTTAAAAAATTTAGCTATTTTTTCTCTAGCTAAAAAAATTTCACGATTACTTTCTAAAGCGTTAAAATTATTTGATCTATTTGCATTTCCGCCAACATTAATCATGTAGTTATACATAGAATCAACTACTGATTTTGGTTTTGGGAAAGTAGTACTTGCATTATCTAAATATATATTCATAACACGACACCTTTCTACAAAATTATACAAAAATGTATAAATTTAAAAAATAGTATTTAAAATTCTATCTAAATATCATTATAAATGAAAAAATAGTTATATTCATTAAATTTAAGATAAAATGACATTATAAATATTTATGATATTATAATATAATAGAAGTCATCATTAATAATGTTAAGGAGAGATACAGATGAAATATTATATAATGGTTTTTAAAAATACTCACGATGCTATGAATGCAGAAAAAGTATTAAAAGAAAAAGGCTATAAATTTAGAATAATGCCTACACCAACTACTATAACTCAAAGTTGTGGTATTTGTGTTAGGGTTGATAGTGAAGAAACTTTAAAAGAAATAATGAATGAAGGTTTAGATCATAAGAATATATATCTAAGAGACTCAGAAGGATATAGGGAATATTAAGATGATTTTAAAGGGGGATTAAAAAATTGAATATGCTTCTTTTTAAGGCAGATATGTACGGAGAAGGAATAAAGCTAGGTTTTTTTGAAATAAGTGCAGAAACTATCGAAAAAATAGTTAGAGAAGGATTAAAAGTAATAATTATATTATTTTTGATGTTTATTTCAATAAAAATAGGAAATAAAATAATAGATAAGTTTATTCAAAAACAAGTAGAAAGTGAAAATAAAAGATTTTCTATGAGTACTCAAAAAGCTATGACTATAGGAGGCCTTTTAAAGAGCTTACTTAAATATGTAGTTTATTTTATAGGAATAGCAGGAATACTTGCAGATTTCTTTAAAGGAATATCGTTAACAGCTGCAAGTATCGGAGGTTTTGCTATAGGTTTTGGGGCACAAAGTTTAGTTAAAGATTTAATAAATGGATTTTTTATTTTATTTGAAGACCAATATGGGGTTGGAGATTATGTTACTATAGGAACTTTTTCAGGGATAATAGACAGCATAGGGATAAGAACTACAGCTATTAAAGATTTTAATGGAGACATGCATCTTATACCTAATGGGACTATTCAAGCTGTCACAAATCACTCTAAGAATGATAAACAATTTATAGTTGACGTATCAGTTTCATACAATACAGATTTAGATTATGCGCTAGATACCTTAAAATCAGCAGCAGCTAGATTTGAAGATGAAAACCCAGAAGTTACAAGACCTCTAGAAGTTTGGGGAGTAACAGCACTTGCATCATCTGGAGTAACTATAAGAACAGTAGGATATTGTACTCAGATGAATCAATGGTCTATTGAAAGAGGTTTAAGAAAAGTATTAAAAGAAGCTCTAGATAACGCTGGAATAGAGATACCATTTAATACAACAGAAATAATAGTAAAAAGTGAAGAGAAAATAAAACAGGAGGCATAATTATGGTTGAGAATTTTGAATTAGGCGATATAGTCGAAATGAAAAAAGAGCATCCTTGCGGTGAAAAAAATTTTGAAATTATTAGAGTTGGTGCAGATGTAAAAATTAAATGCACAAAATGTGGGAGAATAATTATGATTCCAAGAAGTAAATTTCAAAAGGGTGCTAAAAAATTAATTGGAAAAGTTTAATTATGTAAAAAAGCTTGAAAAAAATATACAATAGTGTTAGAATTAGAAATTGAAATCCCTGCTATGCAAAGCATAGCCGTTAGTCCGAGGGGAGGAGGTGAAAATGATGAGAAAGTACGAAACTATATTCATATTACACCCATCACTTGACGAGGAAGCTGTAAAAGCTAACGTTGAAAAGTTCACGGGTATAATAGAAAATGGCGGAGGAACTGTTGACACTGTTGATGCTTGGGGTAAGAGAAAACTTGCTTACGAGATCAAAAAAGTTAACGAAGGTCACTACACTTTAGTAGAGTTCACTGCTGACACTGAATTACCAAAAGAATTAGAAAGAAATTTCAGAATTAGTGATGCTGTTATAAGACACATCGTAATAAGCAAAGAAGCGTAAGAGGTGAGATTGTTATGAACAAAGTTATACTTATTGGTAGACTTACAAAAGATCCTGAATTGAGATTTGCAGCTGGTACTGGAAATGCTGTAACAAGATTTTCAATTGCAGTTACAAGACAATTCAAGAGAGATGAAGCTGACTTTATTAATTGCGTAGCATTTAGTAAACAAGCAGAAACAATAGCACAATATCTTACAAAAGGAAGTCAAATCGCAATTACTGGTAACATTAGAACTGGTAGTTACGATGCACAAGACGGTTCAAAAAGATACACTACTGATGTAGTTGTTGAAAACTTTGAATTCGTTGGTGGAAAAGGAAGTAATACTTCTTCTTCAAACAATGACTTCAGTGGAAATAATTCTGACTTTTCAGCTACTCCAAATGATTCATTTGGAAGTGGTTTCGATAATGACATGACTCCTGTCGATGACGGAGATATGCCGTTTTAAATTTTTTTGAGTAAGGAGGGAAACTGCAATGAGAGAAAACAACAGAAGATCTGGCGGAAGAATGAGAAGATCTAAAAGAAAAGTTTGTGCTTTTTGTGTTGAAAAAGCTACTGAGATAGATTACAAAGACGTAGCTAAGTTAAGAAAGTTCGTTACAGAAAGAGGTAAAATATTACCAAGAAGAATTTCTGGAACTTGTGCTAAGCACCAAAGACAATTAACTACTTCAGTTAAGAGAGCAAGAAACATAGCTTTATTACCATTCACAACTGAATAGTAATAAGATAGAAAGAGTATGACGTAAGTTATACTCTTTTATTTTTCTATTAATTTGGGTAAAATATAATAAATGTAGTATTATAAAAAATAAAGCGTAAAAATATAGTTATTCAAATAATTGGAAAAAAATACCTCTAAAATGTTGCAATCGTATTTGAAAAAATTTAGAATATAGATACAAGGGAATTTAGGGGTGAGAAATTATGAAAAGAAAAGATTTTAATATAATGGGTAATGTTAAGATTATAGAGAGCCTTAAGGCTCAATTATTAAGAGTTATTGGAGATTTTTATACACTACTAACTAGAGGGAGTAATGTATGCGAGGATGCTATAGTTGAATGTATAGCAGGTGCAATTATAATTTTATATACTTTAGGAGACAAATTAGGATATTCTTTACCTGAAATCGATCATGAAATAAAGACAAAGTTAGATAGAGGAATAAGAGCTGAAGATGAAGTTGAAAAAGAAGGTAAAAGTTTAAGTAAGCTTAAAGAGTATATTTCAAATAGGAGAGACCAATAACTAAATTAGGAGGCGTTCTATTATTAATAAATCATACTTAAGAAATAATATAAATCAATTTATATTAATAGTTGTAGCAATAATTGCTATTATATTAGGGCACCAAGGAATTGGGTTATTATTTTTCGTTGTATATTTGATAAATAATTTATATAGCTTAATTAACTATTGGAGAAAAGAAAAAAATATTAACTACTTCATAAAAGCAGTTGATAAATCAATAGATAGTAACTTAGCTAATTTAATAATTCCAACAGCACTAACTGATACAAAAGGTAATATTTTATGGAATAATAAGATATTTACTACTATTTGTGATTCAGACTACGTTATAGGTAAAAATATCTTAAGTGTAGCAAGTGGCCTTAATATAGAAGGTGCAGCGTATAAGAAAAATGGATTTCATCAAAGGCTTAAAATAGAAGATAATCTTTACGATGTTTATATAGAACAAATATCAAATGGAGATATGGAATGCTTAGTTATTTATTTTAATGATATAAGCGAATTTATAGGTGTTGAAAAGACTAAAGAAAGTATAATGCTTATAGAAGTTGATAATTTAACAGAAGTATTAGAAACTACAGAAGATAGTAATAAACCTTTAGTTATTGCTGAATTTGAAAGACTAATAAACGCTTATGCTGATGAATATAATGCTATGATTAAAAAATATGATAAGGGAGAATATATCTTATCAGTTCAAGACAGAAACATAGAAAAAGAAATATCTAATAAATTTTCAATTTTAGAAGATATATCAAAGATAGATAAAGGAAATAAGATGGAACTTACACTTAGTATAGGTGTAGGAAGAGGAGGTGCAACTCCTCAAGAAAATCAAAGCTTTGCTATAGTAGCTAAAGAATTAGCTCTAGGTAGAGGTGGAGATCAAGCTATAATTAAAAACAAAGATGATATTCAAGTATTTGGTGGAAACAGCAAAGAGATAGAAAAAAGAAATAGGGTTAGAGCTAGAGTCGTAGCCCATGCTTTAAAGGAACTTATCTTTGAAAGTTCAAATATATTTATAGTAGGCCATATAAACATGGATATGGATTGTTTTGGTTCTGCTATAGGATTATCTAACATAATTAAAAAGTTAGGTAAAGAGTGTAATGTAGTTTTAGATAATAATACAGGTGCTATAGAACCTTATCTAAGCAAAATTAAAGCTACAGGAAAATATGATAATTTATTTATAACAGGTGATACAGCCGAAAAGAATCTTAAAGAAGATACTTTAATTATAATAGTTGATGTGCATAATAAAAATTATGTAAGTAATCTAAGCCTTATAGAAAAGGCAAATAAAAAAGTAATAATAGATCATCACAGAAGAAGTCCTAATATTTTAGAAGGAACTCTTTTAAATTATATAGAGGTCTACGCATCATCAACATCAGAAATGATAACAGAAATAATTCAATATATGATAAATAAACCTAAGTTATCTAAAATAGAAGCAGAAGGGCTTTTAGCTGGAATTTATATGGATACAAAAGGTTTTTCATTTAAAACAGGCGTTAGAACCTTTGATGCAGCCTCTTTCTTAAAGAAGATGGGTGCAGAAACTATGGAAGTAAAAAAATTATTTACAGATAACTTAGAAGATTATATAAAGATTTCAGAAACTATAAAATCGGCAAAAATTAATAATTCTACAGCTATTGCAGTTGCGCCTAAAGATGTTAATAGCGTTATAGTTGCGAAATCAGCAGATGAACTTTTAAATATATCAGGAATTTTAGCAGCATTTGTATTAGCTAATATTAATGAGGAAATATATATAAGTGCAAGGTCTATTGGAGATATAAATGTTCAAGTTGTTTTAGAAGCCTTAGGCGGAGGTGGACATTTAAATATAGCAGGTGCTAAAATAGTAAATAAATCAATAGATGAAGTTTTAGAATTATTAAATGATAATATACAAAAATACTTAAGGGTGGGTGAATAACATGAAAGTTATTTTATTAAAAGACGTAAAAGGAAAAGGTAAAAAGGGAGATGTAGTTAACGTATCAGACGGATATGCAAGAAACTTTTTATTTGTAAAAAAATTAGCAGAAGAAGCAACAGATAATAATCTTCACATATTAAACAACATAAAAGAAAATGAAAGAAAGCAAAAATTAGCTGAACTTGAAGCAGCACAAAAATTAGCTGAAGATTTAAAAGGTAAAGAAATAAAAATGACAGCTAAAGCTGGAGAAAATGGAAAGTTATTTGGAGCTATAACTAGTAAAGATATAGCAGGAGAAATAAAAAAATCATATAACGTAGATATAGATAAGAAAAAAATAGTAATGGATACAATAAAAATAGCAGGTGGATACGAAATAGAAGTAAAATTATACCCTAATGTATCAACTAAAATGAAGGTATTAATTGTTCCAACAGCATAAGGAGGATTCAATTTGAAATTACGTAAGGAAATAGAATTCCTAGAAGGAATAATAGAAGGAGATCTATCACAAGACGCTCAAGTAAATGTTTTATTTGATATACTAAAGAACGTATTAGATGAAGGTGCTATAAGAGCTAGAACAGTTAGATTTAAACTAAAAGACTACATTGGATCGACAAAAGTAAATGAAAGAGTATATGCATTAAATAAAATTGCATCTAACGGAGCTGGAATAGATATAGTTCCAGCAGAAGACGAAGTAGATAAAGTTTTAGATGATACTATAATCTGGATTGCAGAAGAAATAGCAAAAAAATATGTGCAAAATAACATTGAAGCTAAAGTAGAAAAAGCTATAATGGAAAAGCAAGAAAAGTACATCGACGAGATGAGACTTTCAATCCTTAAAAAAGAAAAAGGTAGTGAAAACAAAAAAACTACTAAAAAATATGAGGAGCTTAAGGAACTAGACGAGAGAGTAACTAGCAAAAACATTATGAGTTTCTTAAGACCAGAAAAATTAGATGAGATAGTAGGTCAAGAGAGAGCTATTAAATCATTAATTTCAAAATTATCATCACCATATCCTCAACACATAATTCTTTATGGACCTCCAGGTGTAGGTAAAACAACAGCAGCAAGAATAGCACTTCAAGCTGCAAGAGAATTAGATTTTACTCCATTTGATGATAAATCAAAATTCGTAGAAGTTGATGGAACTACTTTAAGATGGGACCCAAGAGAAATAACTAACCCGCTTTTAGGTTCAGTTCATGATCCTATATATCAAGGAAGTAAGAGAGACTTAGCTGATATTGGAGTACCAGAACCAAAGCCAGGTTTAGTTACAGATGCCCACGGGGGAATATTATTTATAGATGAGATTGGTGAACTAGATAATATACTTCAAAACAAACTTTTAAAAGTTTTAGAAGATAAGAGAGTTGAATTTTCATCTTCATATTATGATCCAGATGATGATAAAACTCCAAAATATATTAAATATTTATTTGAAAACGGAGCTCCAGCAGACTTTGTTTTAATCGGAGCTACAACTAGAGAACCAGGAGATATAAATCCTGCTTTAAGATCTAGATGTACAGAAGTTTATTTTGAACCATTATCAAGTAAAGATATAGAAGATATAGTTAAAAATGCTTCTAAAAAACTTGGAGTATCTTTAGAAAAAGAAGTTCCTGAATATATAAGCAGATTTACTATTGAAGGAAGAAAAGCGGTTAATATATTAACTGATGCATACGGATATGCACTTTATAAAAGAAAGAGTGTACCTAAGAAATTAAAAATAACATTAAAAGATGTTGAAGAAATAATTTCAATAGGAAGATATACTCCATTTGAAAGAAATAACATAATTTCAGATAAAGAGATAGGTCATATTCACGGTCTAGGAGTTAGTGGTTTTATAGGTTCAACTATAGAAATAGAAGCTGCAGCCTTCCCTTCTAAGAAAAAGGGAACAGGAACAGTTAGATTTAACGAAACAGCTGGTAGTATGGCTAAAGACTCAGTTTATAATGCAGCATCTGTTATTAGAAAAATAACAGATAAAGATATAAAAGATTATGATATACACGTTAACGTAATCGGTGGAGGAAACATCGATGGACCTTCTGCAGGTGCAGCAATAACTGTATGTATAATAAGTGCATTATTAGAAAAACCTTTAAGACAGGATGTAGCTATTACCGGGGAAATATCTTTAAGAGGTAAAGTAAAACCTGTAGGTGGGATATTTGAAAAAATATATGGTGCTAGAAGAAGAGGAATAAAACTTGCTATAGTACCAAAAGATAATGAAAATGATATACCTCAAGGGTTAACAGATATAGAAGTTAAAACAGTTCAAACTATAGAAGAGGTAATGGATTTAGTTTTTTAAATAAAGGAGATGTTTAACATCTTCTTTGTTTTTGACTAGAATAAGCAAAGGAAGGAGGAATATTCTTTTGGAAACTCAAAACACTATGAAAACTTTACCCCAAAGTATAGAAGCAGAACAATCAGTACTTGGGTCTATGATATTAGAAAGAAGTGCAATAGCGCAAGCTGCAGAAGGACTAAACGAAGATGATTTTTATAGAGATAGTCATAAAGTAATATTTAGAACTATCATAGAAATGTTTAGAAAAGATATGGCAGTAGATTTAATAACTGTTTTAGAAGATTTAAAATCTACAGATTTACTTGATAGAGCAGGTGGAGTAAGTTATGTAACTGAAATATCAGCATCAGTACCAACTACTGCAAACGTAGGATCGTACATAAAAATAGTTGAAGAAAAATCTACATTAAGAAAACTTATTAAAGCTTCTAGTGAAATAATAGAAGAAGGTTATAACAATCAATCTAACGTAGATGGAGTATTAGATAAGGCTCAAAAAAGTATATTTGATATAGCTGAAAAAAAGAGTTCTAACGATTTTGAACCTTTAAGCCAAGTTCTTGAAAGAGGATTTATTGAAATAGAAAGACTGTTTAACAATAAAGGAGAAATAACAGGTGTTAGTTCAGGATTCATAGACTTAGATGCTAAAACATCAGGCTTTCAAAAAGGTGATATGGTTCTAGTTGCAGCGAGACCTTCTATGGGTAAAACTACATTTTCACTTAATATAGCTGAAAATGCAGCCCTTAGAGCTGGGAAAAGCGTAGTTATATTTTCTCTAGAGATGTCAAAGGAACAATTAGCTTACAAGCTATTATGTTCAGAAGCTAATGTAGATATGCTTAAGCTTAGAACAGGTAACTTAGATGATAAAGACTGGGAAAACATAGCTAGAGCTACAGGACCTCTTTCTAAGGCTAAGATTTATATAGATGACACAGCAGGTGTAAGTGTTATGGAAATGCGTTCGAAATGCAGAAGGCTTAAAATGGAATATGGTATTGATATGATATTAATTGACTACCTTCAACTTATGTCAGGTTCATCAGGTTCAGAAAGTAGACAACAAGAGGTATCAGAAATATCAAGATCTATAAAAGCACTAGCAAAAGAAATGGAATGCCCAGTTATAGCTTTATCTCAGTTATCTAGAGCGCCAGAGCAAAGAGCAGACCACAGACCTATGCTTTCTGACTTAAGAGAGTCTGGATCTATTGAGCAGGATGCTGACGTTGTTATGTTCCTATATAGAGATGAATACTATAACAAGGAAACTGAAGAAAAAAATATGGCAGAATGTATTATTGCAAAGCAAAGAAACGGCCCGGTTGGAACGGTTAAACTTGCATGGCTTGGACAGTTCTCTAAATTTGGTAATTTAGATAATATACATGCTGAATAAAAATATTTAGAAACTCGCTTAAAAGGCGGGTTTCAAATTTTATATTTTATAATTTTAGGAGGTATTAAAATGTGTAAAAAGATAGGTTTTATAGGTTGTGGAAATATGGGAAGCTCTATGCTTGGAGGGCTTATAGATAAAGAATTTTTAAGTAAAGAAAATTTCTTTGTATCTGCAAAGAGCGAAGAATCTAAAAAAAGGCTAGAAGAAAAGTTTGGAGTTAATGTTAGATCTAAAAACATAGATGTAGTTAAAGAATCGGATGTTATAGTTCTTGCTGTTAAACCTTATATGTACGAAAAGGTTATAAAAGAGGTAAAAGATTTTATTAGAAAAGATCAAATAATAGTAAGTATTGCAGCTGGGATTGATATAAAAGATTTAGAAAATTGGATTGGTGAAGATTTTAAAATAGTTAAAACTATGCCAAACACTCCAGCTCTTGTAGGGGAAGCTATGTCGGCTGTATGTCCTAACAAAAATATAAAAGAAGAAGAATTAAAATACATAATGAGTATGTTTGAAGCTTTTGGAGAGTGTGTGGTTTTAGAAGAAAAAGATTTCCACGCATTTATAGCACTTTGTGGTTCATCACCAGCTTATGTTTTTATGTTTATAGAGGCTATGGCAGATGGTGCAGTTAAGCTTGGAATTCCTAGAGATAAAGCATATAAGATGGCAGCTCAGAGCGTTTTAGGTTCTGCAAAAATGGTTTTAGAAACTAAAGAGCATCCTGGAGTATTAAAAGATATGGTTTGTTCTCCAGGTGGAACTACTATAGAAGCTGTAGCAGAACTTGAAAACAATAATTTTAGAAGCACAGTTATAAAGGCTATGGATAGTTGTGCTAATAAATCTAAAAATATGTAAAATATTTTAAATTAGATGTTGACATATTGAGGAATATAAAATATAATTTAGTTAATGATAATCAATATCAACTAAACGGAAACGAAATTGAATTGGTTATTTACTGGATAAAACACACATTAACACATTAACAAAACACACAAACATTAATAAAAACTCCTCTTAATTTTAAAAATTAAGAAAAAAGAACTTAGTGGTCCACAACGCTAAGTTCTAATTTTTTGTTTTTATTTAATTGAAAGATATTTTCAATTAGGTATTGACAAGAGAGGATAAAATAAATATAATATAATTAATGATAATCAGTATCAATTAAACGGAAGCGAAATTATATTGGTTATTTACTGGATAAAACACACATTAACACATTAACACATTAACACATTAACAAAACACACATAACATTAATAAAAACTCCTCTTAATTTTAGAAATTAAGGAAAAAACAACTTAGCTTTACTAAAGCTAAGTTGTTTTTTTATTATAATCTACTAACTCCAGAAGAAATAGCAGCAGACTTTACAGATTCAGCTACATTTTTTTGAACCTCTAAATCAAAAGGTTTTGGAATTATGTTGTTTTCATTTAAATCTTCATCTTTTATCGAGTTTGCAATTGCATAAGCAGAAGCTAGTTTCATTTCTTCGTTTATATCAGAAGCTCTAGAATCTAAGGCACCTCTAAATATACCAGGGAATGCAAGTACGTTATTTATTTGGTTTGGGAAATCAGACCTTCCAGTTCCAACGATTCTAGCACCAGCACTCTTTGCATCTTCTGGGAAGATTTCAGGAGTAGGGTTTGCCATAGCAAAAACTATAGAATCTTTATTCATAGAACTCACCATTTCCTTTGAAACTATATTTGGTGCAGAAACTCCTATAAACACATCTGAGTTTTTCATAGCAATTTTTAAATCACCTTTTAAGTTATTTTTGTTAGTTAAATTTGAAAGCTCTTTGTGAAGAGGGTTATTATAGTTTATATCTTTTGATAAAATACCATCTTTATCACAAACTAAAATATCTTTAACTCCAGAAGATATAAGAAGCTTACATATTGCAGAACCTGCAGAACCTGCTCCGTTTATAACAAGTTTTATATCTTTTAAATCCTTTTTAACTATTTTAAGTGCATTTATTAATGCTGATAATACAACTATCGCAGTTCCGTGTTGATCATCATGAAAAACTGGGATATCTAGTTTTTCTTTTAATTTGTTTTCTATTTCAATACAACGAGGAGCTGATATATCTTCTAAATTAATTCCCCCAAAAGAAGGTGAAATATTATATATAGTATTAACTATTTCATCAACATCTTTAGTGTTTAAAACTATTGGGAAAGCATCAACGTCAGCAAATTCTTTAAAAAGTATAGATTTACCTTCCATAACAGGCATTGAAGCTAGGGGACCTATATCTCCAAGTCCAAGTACTGCTGTACCATCAGAAATAACAGCAACTGTGTTCCATCTTCTAGTGTAGATATATGAATTTCTTTCATCTTTATGGATTTCTCTACAAGGCTCTGCAACACCTGGTGTGTAAGCTAAGCTTAAATCTTTTTCATTTGTAATCTTAGTTCTTGATTTAACTTCTATTTTTCCTCTTAAGTTTTTGTGGAAAGCTAATGATTCTTTATAAATAGACATACGACTAACTCCTTTTATAAATATTTGTATTTTTAACATATATTTAATTATACGAATAATTATAATAAAAATCAAAAAAACATTCGAAATATCTATTGACCAAGTAGTAAGATTTTGCTAAGATTTTTATGGGGTAATTAACTAGTATAATTTTTTTATTATTATATAAAAATAAATATAGTTAGAATAAACTCCGTAATTAAAGACTAAGATTAGCCAGAAGGAGGCAATATATTATGTCAGCATTTATAGTAATTGGAGCTCAATGGGGAGACGAAGGTAAAGGAAAGATGACAGACTATCTAGCAGAGGATGCAGATGTTGTTGTTAGATTCCAAGGTGGAAATAACGCAGGTCATACTGTTGTGGTTGGAGATAAAGAATATAAACTTCACTTAATACCATCAGGAATACTATATGATGATAAAGTAAATGTAATAGGTAATGGGGTTGTTGTTGATCCTAAAGCATTATTTGAAGAAATAGAGTACTTAGAAGGAGCAGGCATAAAGGTAACTCCAGAAAAATTAGTAGTAAGTGATAGAGCACACCTTATAATGCCTTACCACAAAGTTTTAGATAAATTAAAAGAAAAAGCAAGAGGTAAAAATGACATAGGAACTACTGGTAAAGGAATAGGACCTTGTTATACAGATAAATTTGAAAGATGTGGTATAAGAGTTTGTGACCTTATGCACGAAGATGTTTTCAAAGAAAAATTAGAAGAAAACATCGAAATGAAAAATAAATATATAGTTAATGTTTTAGAAGGAGAAGCTTTAGATAAAGAAGCTATCTTAAAAGAATATCTTGATTTTGCAAAAAAACTTAGACCTTTTGTAAAAGATAATTCAGTTAAAGTTTATGATTCTATAAAAGAAGATAAAAACGTATTATTTGAAGGAGCACAAGGAATGCTTCTTGATATAGATTACGGAACTTATCCTTATGTTACATCATCAAACACTACAGCAGGCGGAGTAGCTAGTGGATCAGGTGTTGGACCAACTATGATAACTAATGCTGTTGGTATAGCTAAAGCATACACAACAAGAGTTGGTAAAGGACCATTCCCAACAGAGCTAAACGACGAAACTGGTGATTGGATAAGAGAAAAAGGTCACGAATACGGAGTAACTACTGGAAGATCAAGAAGATGTGGATGGCTTGACTTAGTTATCTTAAAAACTACAGTTAGAGTTTCAGGATTAACTTCAATAGCAGTTACAAAAATCGATACTTTAGCAGGACTTGAAAAAATAAAAGTATGTACTGGATACAAGTTTAACGGAGAAGTTATAGATTACTTCCCAGCTAGCTTAGAAGATTTAGCTAAGTGTGAGCCAGTATACGAAGAGTTTGAAGGATGGGATGAAAGCGTAGCAGATGCTAGAAGCTACGAAGAATTACCAGTAAACGCTAGAAAGTATATCGAAAGAATTGAAGAGTTTACAGATACTAGAGTATCAATAGTTTCAGTAGGTCCAAAGAGAGACCAAACTATGAGAGTGAAAGAACTTTAAACAATATATTTAGTTAATTGACTTTACCTTGGTGTTAAAATATAATTTATGTATATTTTATATTTAGAAATCTTATATATGAGGTGAAAAAGATGGTAACTAAAGATATGACAATCGGTGAAATAATTAAACAAGATCCAAGCAGAGCAGAAGTTTTAATGGCTTTTGGTATGGGTTGCGTAGGATGTCCTTCAGCACAAGGTGAAACTTTAGAAGAGGCAGCATTAGTTCACGGAATAAACTTAGAAGCGTTAGTGCAAGCACTAAACGACAAGTAATCAAGACATAAAACTCAATCAACTTAAGGTTGATTGAGTTTTTTTGATACTCATATATAAATTATTAACATAAAGTAAATAAAAAGTTATAAAAATTAAAGTATCATTATAAAGAGGTGAAATAAATGAAGAACAACGATTTTTCTAAAGAATACGAAGTTATGTATAGAGATTCTGATTACAGACTTAAATGTAAGCTTACAGCTATAGCAGATTATTTTTGTGAAGTTGGAAATATTCAAGCAGAAACTATAGGGGATACTATCGATTTTGCTTATTCTCACGGTTGTGCTTGGGTGTTTTATAAATACGATATAAAAATTCACAGATACCCTAAATATAGAGAGAAGATAATAGTAAAAACAATGCCTATAGGATTTAAAAGATTTTATGCATATAGAGGGTATGAGATAAGAAGCGAAGAAGGAGAACTTTTAGCTGAAGGGTTAGCTTTATTTTTCTTAATAAATATTGAAAAAAGAAGACCTATGAGAATATTAAAAGAGCAATATGCTATGTATGGTGAAGAAGGCGATATGAAAGAGTCTTTAGATATGGAAAAGCTAGAAAAGTTAACTAGAGAAGATAACTTTAAAGAGTTCCAAATAAGATATAGCGATATAGACTCAAATACTCACGTAAACAACGTTAGATATATGGAGTGGGCAATTGAATCAGTTCCTTTAGAGATAGCTAAGAACTATGAATTAAAGAGAATAAAGGTTGCTTTTGAAAAAGAATCTAAATACGGAGATAGAATTCACGTATCAGCTCAAATAGAAGAAAGAGAAGATGATTTAGTTACATTACATAAAATATGTAATTCAAATGGTGAAGAACTTACTTTACTAGAAGCACATTGGGATAAAAGAGATAATTAATTTATCTAAATAAGGCGATATATATTAAGATGCTTAAATATATCGCCTTATTTTTTATTTAAAACTATTTGCTATTGAATTTGCAGCATTATAAGCTGAAGACCAAGCCCATTGTAAGTTAAAACCACCACAATCGCCATCTACATCTAATATTTCACCAGCAAAATATAAGTCCTTTATTAATTTTGATTCTAATGTATCAGAATTAACTTCTGTTGTGTCAACGCCACCTACTGTAACTTGAGCAGCTGAGAAGTCTTTTGTTCCTGTACAGTTAAAAGTCCAATCTTTAAGACGCTTTATAAGAGCATCTTGATACTT
>NZ_JAMDLQ010000060.1:0-21259 GCF_024705715.1 Clostridium sp. LY3-2 | reverse complement strand
GATCCATGATGTGGTGCTTGTACAACATCAACATTATATTTTTTACCAGCTTTTTCTGCTCCTTTTTCTGCATCACCTGTTAATAACACTTCTAAATTACCATAGTCTATATAAGTCATTACTGAATCTTCATTATCACTACTATAGTTTTTACTGCTATGAATAAATTCTAATATAGCTCCACCGCTTTTTATTTTCATTCCACTTTTTGTATCATATATTTTACAGCCCTTTTCTTTTTTAGCTAAATCCAAAACAGCTTTTGCAGTTTTTGTTTTAGTGTATGAAATATCTTTTGGATAATAGAATTTTTTTACCTTCATTCTTTTAAAAACTTCTTGTAGGCCTCCAATATGATCTGCATCTGGATGTGTAGAGATTACATATTCTAAATCCATATTTTTCTCTTGTTTCAGTAATTGATCAACAACCTTTTTACCATTTCCAATAGAACCTGCATCAATAAGAATATCGGTTCCACTAGGTGTTTCGATGTAAATAGCATCTCCAGCACCTACATTTATAAATTCTATTTTCATATCTTGTTTAGGTGCTGCTTCAACTGGAATTGATGAAGTAATAAATAATAGTAGTGTTAATACTCCTGCTAATATTTTTGATTTTCTTTTCATACCATACCCCCATATGTTATTTATTTCATATATAATAATAACATATTTTGTAAATAAAAATAAAGGGAGCAAGATTTCTCCTACTCCCTAAAATAACTATTATTCACAATATCCCAATCTTTTATCTGTTTTTAAATCTCTTACAGCCATATATCTATATTCGCCACTAGTAGCACCAATCCACCTAATCCATCTATACCCTTCATTATCTACTACATAATCATATGATACACTTTCGCCTTTAGTATAAGATCCTTCAATTTTTCCATTTAATGATGGTTTATTTCTTATATTTAATTTATCAACTGCAACCGTACATACTCCATGTTCTGAATATCCCTTATCATATTTATCATCATTATTATTAGTAGTATCTTGTGATAAATGATTTAATCCCTTATCTCTAATAGCTTTACCAAAATTTCTATAATCATAATTCATATCAACTGAGTTTGTTCCTATCCCATTAATTGAACCACCCTCACTATATTGCCACATTTCACATCCATATTTCTTTGCATTAGATTCTGTTGCTCCATACCATGCAATCCATAATGAGTATCTATCTAATTCATTTTGATAAAATTGATTATTTATGAAATCTGGGTTTGCATAGTTCATAGCCCAGTATTTAGCTTTTTCAACTTCATTAAGAAAAGCTTTCGCCATATCTGTAGCTAATCTTTTAGTTAATGTTACTCCATTCTTTTCAGCGTAATTCTTAGTATCATATTCTAAGTCAAAGCAAACTGGGTACTCTACCTTATAATATTTAATTGCATCTAAACAATATTTTGCTTCTTGTCTTGCCATTTCAACAGTATAAGCATAACTAAACCAATAAACTCCGACTTTAATTCCTAATCTGTTACATTCTTTGATATTTCTTAAGAACTGTTCATCAATATTATTTTTACCGTACCCAGCTCTTAGCATTACAAAATCAACATTTCCTTTAACTTTTCCCCAATCTACTCTTCCCTGATGTTCACTAACGTCTATTCCTCTTATCATCTTGTTTCCTTCTTTCTATCTAAAGTATTAATACTTAATTTAAATTTATTTGAATATTTAAACATGCTATCAGTTTTAATTTCTATCTGTCCTAGATAGTTTTTTTCATCTATATTACTTTCCTTAATATTAAATTTATAACCTTCTTCGCCTTTATAAAGGTTAATCAACTTAATATTATTATTTCCATCAACTAATATAAGCCTTACTGTACTATCCTTTATATTAACTCTCTTAAAGTTATTTATTAATATAAACTCAACTTCATCTTGTTTTTCTACAGTCGCTTCAATCTCTTTATTCAAATCTAAACAAATATACATAACTTACCTCTAACATTTAGTTAAAATTATCTTAGCTGATTTATATCCCGCTCCTAAATACCCAAAGATTCCATAGTCAGTATAGGTAGCATTAATATTTCCAAATTGCTTTACTGATCCATCATCTAGTATTCCTTTGACTCCCAAGATTAAAGTATTATTTTTATTCCATGAACCATCTGGATAATTCATATTAAAATCAGTTTTATTGACTATATCAGCATCTACTACTAAAGTTGTTGCTATCTGTTTACCTTTTATTTTTCCTGTTCCTGTAGTACAATCAATTTCAAAAATATCATCCCAGTTCTCTAAATGACTATTTACGTTAGGTGGTAGATGTCTTATTACATATTTAGCTTCACTTAATTTAGCTCTATTAGAATAAGGATTAAAAGTGTTCCCCATATCATACCAATCTACAGGACATACCATTCCCCAGAAATAACTATCTAGTTTATTTTCATCCATATTCCACATACCATGTTGAGTATTCCAGGTATCACCGTTATAGCAATACTGATAATCTTGTGGTTTAGCTCCTGGTTTATTAGAACCACCTGTAAATTTACCTAATGATACTCTTTTAAAAGGTGACATACCATTACCATCTATTTCAAATCCTGCACCACCTATAGTCATTCCTCCATAAGAATCATTCATGAAAATATTGTTCCAACCTAGCATAATACCAAACGTTCTCCATTTACCATCTGATTGAACTGCACCTATATCTTCTCCAGTTTGTTCTCTTGCTGGATCATTTATTCCATATGCCTTTTTACCATTTGCTTTCCACAGATTCATCCCTTGGTTTATATTGTCATAGCCTTCTTCTCCTGGATAAGTTCCTCCCCCTTGCATTTGCCATCCAAAACTAAAGTTATTTACATTAATTCTTTTAAATCTGCCTGTTACATGATCATATCTAGCATTAATCAATAACCAAAATTCTATATAATCTAATTTATCTTTAGTTTCATGAATAACCGCAATATTAAAATACTCATCATTTAATAATTTACCACTCATATATAAGTCTTTTAATTTATCAAAATTAGTACTTAATGCATCTATTTGTTTTTTCATAACCGCTAGATCTTTAATGTCTCCTAATGAATCTAAAAGCTCTTGTCCAGCATTAATTTCTTCTTTCAATTTTGGTAATAGTGTCCCAACATTTTTTAAGCTTTCATCTAATCTTTCTACAGCATCAAGAAGAGATGTTAATTTTTCATATTTATCATTAGGTATACTTGAACCTAACTTTAAAAATAAATTTTCTTTAATTGATAGTGTAAAATACTGACTATGCTTTATAACCTCATCTGGACCAGATACAGATAACTGACATGCAAAATTACCGTAGTCCTTACTTAATAATCTTGTTATAGGTAAATATAATTCTCCTTCTTTTGCATTGATAGTTTCTAAATTGCTTATTATATCTCCCTCATTGTCATTAAGTGAATTGCAAAAAGCTAGTCTAACTGTCCTATTTGTTAAATCTACCCTATGCCCATCCTCTAAAACAATAATTTTATATTCTTCTGAATTATTATCTCCCTGTACTATACTTATATAACTTTTATTTTCAACCTTTAAATCTATATATAATTCTTGCAACAAAATATCATCCCTCTAATTGCACCTGCTTTTATGCAGGTGCTTCTTATTTATTTGTTTACAACATTTGATTTTGAACCTATACTTTGACCAAAATAAAATGCTATAACCATACTAAAAATTGTTATAAACTCTGTACTCTTTACTTCACCTTTTATAGCTAAAATACTAAATACAATAGTTAAAACAAATGCTATTATCCTCTTTATACTTAATAATTTTGTGATTAAATCTAATTTATTCATTTTTATTCTTCCTTTCATTCTATGCTAATTATTAAATAAATGGTCCTTTATTATGTCTACATCTTCTTTAATGTCTTCTACAACATTGAACTTTTTTGCTAGATCGTTTATTATTTCATGGTTTTTATCAATAGTACTGTATAGTTTTGCTTCTCTATCTCTGGCTTCTTTTCTTGTATCCCATAATAACCATACAAAAAGAGCTGCAAAAGCACCTTGACCAACTATCTGTGTTAATAATTCTTTTTCCATGCCTTTACCTTCTTTCTAAAATTCAACGTTGCAGATTTGTTTAAATTCTTCTGGTGTAATATCACCATATGGATTGGATTCACATTTAACTGCTTTTCTTAACAGCTCCTCATCTATTGCTTTATAATCCCATGCTAATTGCCAAAATGCCATATTAATTACTTCCTTTCATACTAATCACTTTTAAATTTGCTATCTCTGTAATTAAGTTTTTATTTATTTCTTGTTGCTGTATAACAGCTATTTTACTTTTAGATGCTTCTTCTAAAATATTTTTATTTATATCCTGTTGGGCCATTAAAGCCATCTTAGTTTTAACTAATTCATCTACTAAAACTTCATTTGGATTTTTATAATTCTCTTTTTGATTTTTTCGTTCTTGGTACAATTCATCTTTATAAATTAATTTTTTAGTTTCTAAATTATAGACATAAAAAAAAGGACATCTTAAAAATTTTTCATCTAAAAGACTATCCTCTATTTCAATATCTGTTTCATTATTTTTACTTGAAGAATAACCTAAAACTCTATTAGTATTAGGTTCTATACTTATATAATATATCATTAAAATTAACTCCTTTGCTTAGTATTCCAGTACATATCTTAAAACAATATCATGCCATTTACCGCTACTTTTTGCATCTCCTGTAGGATCAAATCCTTCTATTTTATTATCATAAATCTTTAGAGCTTTAACTGTCATATCACCATTTTCGTTACTTCCTACAGTAAACATATTTGTATCTTTACCTAAAGCAGGTGAATTCTTAGGAATATAATTATAGGCCCAGTTAAAATCATGAGAAGTATTAGTATCAGAATCATAATCTGACCACACTAAAATCCATCCATTTTGACAATCAGATAGTTTTTTATTAGGGGTTGCAATTTGCGTATTGCCCATATACTGGCATCCACTCCATAAAGGAGCTGTTTGTGGTTCAAGTTGTATTTTTCTATCAGAATAGCATAATCTCCCATCATTTTTTAATTGCAGATATTTTTGAGATTTATTATTACATACAAAAACATCTTCTGAACCTATTCCTAATATAGCTTTATTATTATTCCAACTTGCTAATATATTACCATTAGCACTAAAGTTACCTGTTAAATAAAGATTATCTTTTCCAGTACACTCTAATCTGACATGATTATCTATGTCTGCATCATCATAGTGAAAATCAATAAACCTACCAACCTCCATAACTCCGTCTGCCTTAACTACAGCAATAGAACTTGTTTTATCTCCTGTACCACTATCTTTTATAGTATATCCATCTAAATTTACTGGCCCAGTAATATCTATACCTCTATTGTTATAACCAATCTTAATTTTATCATCTGTACCCATATACATCATATAATCTGGAGTTCCATCTTTAGTCCTACCCATAATTCCATAATTATTAGAAGTGATTACTCTTTTACCAGCAGCTATAGATACATCTTTACTCTTTTCAAAGAATAAATTATCTAAATTATCTACTTTACTTAGTGCATCTTCAAAAGTTTTGTACTCGTTAGAGCCTTCTAAAGAGTTATTTGACATTAAATCTTTCTCAACAAATAATCTCATTGTATTAGAACTTAACTGCCCCCCAGAATTAAGCATTATTTTAATTTGATATTCTGTTATTCCAGGTTTAAGCATAGCATCTGTTAATTCTAATTTAGCTATCCCTCTTTGTTTATCTATTATAACTAAATCATTAAATACTTCATTGTAGATACTATTTATTGCATATACTCTGACCTTACAACCATCTAAATTAATAGGACTATTCTGCCCTAAAAATTTAAATGTTATAAATCTTGTTTTAGTATCATGTTCTATCGCATGAATTTCTATAATTTCATCTTTATTAATATTAACCGTTTTATCTATATTAAAATTCATATCTTTAAATTTTCCTTTCTATTAATATGGTGCAGCTCCGTATCCGCCATTTGCTGTAACTGTTCCTTTTTGTGGGCCTATTATATCTATATAAGGCCTTCCGTTATATCCTGCTACATGGGCTGAATTACTGAATATTTTCCATTCTTCCTCTCTTCTCCTTACAAGTCCTTCGTAAACTTTTCCTCCAGCGTGAACCCATCTTTTAAATTGCTCGTGGATAGCTTCCCCACGTTCACCTGCAACATATTTTTTTAGTAGAGTTGAATCTGAAAAAGCTGGTACACCTAAGTTATAAGCAAAACTTGCAAAAGCATCTATCTCTCTTTGTTTTGGATTTTTTACACCTTTACTTTTAACTATTCTTAAAACTGATTCGTAATAATCTCTGTTAAAAAATTTAGTTAAATAGTGGGTTGCACTTGCTTCACTTAAAGGCGTTGATACACCATTTAATTCACCGCCTGTCATTCCGTACCCTAGAGTTCTAACACCTACATCATCATAGTAATAGTTAGGGCCAAATCCTTCTATACCTTTTACATAATAAATAATATTAGCACTCGCTTTACTTACAGCAGAACCTCCTACAGAACCACCGCCACCAGAACTATTTTCTTTTATTATTCTTCTAGCTCTATATCCAGAACCCCAACTAAAAGCTCTTTCTCTTAATTGTGTTCCAGTATGTGCAGCTTCTACACACATATGACGACCATTACTTTCACCAGAATACATAAATACGTGGTGATCTGACGGGAATACTAAATCTCCTGGCTTTAAATTGCCTTCTGATACTTCTGAACCTTCTTTTATTTGAGTATAAGTAGTTCTACTAATTTTAATACCATTATCGTTATAGGCCCATTGCATTAGTCCACTACAATCAGTTCCGCTGTCCTTTCCTAAAGGTGGATAATTTCCACCATAAACATACCATTTACCTATTAGTTTTCTAGCACTATTAACAACCTTATTTCTAAGTTCGTCAGAACCGTCTACAGTTTCTCCTTGTGGAGCCATTGGATCAAATGCTAAATTTCCATCTTTATTAAAGATAGGAACGTTTAACCACAAACCTTTTTCTCCAAAAGTAGCAATCAAACCACCATTAATATATATTTGTAGGGCATTATCTGCTTTAAGTTTTGGATTATAAATAATGTTATCATTCATTTCGATATGCTCGAACACTTTCATTGGTGCTTTTGCGGCATGTCCTAAAATGTTATATTTATCAAACTCTATATAGGAGTTGTAAGTTCCATCATCTTTTTGATATCCTAATGAAATAGAACTATTATTATCATGAGTTAGTCCTATCAAAGGTTTTTCTGGATCTGATTTACCATTGATTATTTTACATAAAGACATTAAAGAACCTATATAGTCACTATCATTACTCCAATTAAATAAATCTATAGAGTTATTATGGATTTTAATTGCTTCCTTACCATTATTCTTAAATGATAGTTCTCCTTCTTTTTGCAGGTTCATCTCAAAGTTTCCGTTTTTACCGATTATACGACCACCATTTAAGCAAAAATCTCCATTATCTAAATTCCAATAACTTTTACCGCCATCCGATTCTATCTGAATGGCTCTTAAAACTCCTGTTTGTATTAAACTAGCGTTAATTTTACCATCTAAAGTAAATCCATACGTATACTTTCCGTTATAACCAGTAGTACTAAAACCTAACCCATTTTTATTTAATCTAGCAACTACTTTTGCTGTTCTTATATCTTGTGTATCCATAGCTAAAAATTCATTATCTCTAGCTATTGTATATGATCCTTTTAATCCAGCTTTTAATTTGGCATCCACATAATTAGCTAAACTACTATTATTATTTTTTATTAAGGTATTTCTTATATCTGATAATATTTTAGAATCACTATTTTCTATAGTAACTGGATTATTTGAAAGTTTCATTTCTAAAACTCTTGCTGATAAATAATCTACTTTTTTATTAATTATACGTGTAGTTAACTCAATATCTAAACTGTTGACTTTAACTCTAACTGTGTCACCTATATCAAATCTTTCGAGATATGAATATTCCTTATATTCTTCCGTTTGTGCTAGTTGAATAAAGTTTATATCATAAGTTGCCTTTATCTCGTCTATATGATTTTTAAAAAATTCTTCTTTGATTCTTTTATCTAATTCTTTTATAGCATCATCTAAAGTATTAAAACCCTCTGAATCATTATCAGAAGGTTTTCTTACTTTAACATCACTATATTCAATTTCTTTTATATATGCTCTAGGATATTTATTCTTTAATGGACTTTCTATATAATGTCCTTCAATCCCTTCGTATCCTTTACCTATCGCAACTGTTACTAATCCATCAAAGTTAACTGTAGCTTTAAATCCTGTAAGGTTCTTGCCCTCTCTTATACAATGTCCTCTGTCTTGCCCTATTCTACTATTTATAGATAAATTATATTGCCTTCTTAAAGTTTCTCCACCCCAACGATTAATAAAACTTTGGTCACAGTTATAAAGGGCATTATATAAAGTCATATTCATATAGTAAGCGGTGCTTTGAATTGTAATGTCACTATCTACAAATATTTCTTTAGGAAAACCAAAAGAATCAGCCGCATTATATAAACTAGTTAATGCTCCTTGCCCATTTGTATTTGTTGGTCTGGTATCTTTTAACCAAAGTGTCTGAGTATCAGTTATAGTTATTTGAAATGCAATAATATTTATTAACATAGTACCAGATTCTAAAGTAGTTATTCTAAATATTTCATCTTCTCCAAACTCATTTCTAACTTTTAGAATTGAACCTTTTTTTATAAATTCAACTAGGTTTTTATCATTTATAAAATTTGCTTCTACTATAAAGTTCCCTGCTAAATCTTCTTCCCCCTCTAACATAGTACAAATAGAATCTAAAACTTTACCGTTACTTTGTAATACAATATCTCTAATTGTATTAGGTGGAAAAACAGCCACTCTTACAATTCCATCAAGCATCAAGTTCGCTCCTTTCTATGAATAATTGTTTAAAAAAAGAAGCGTTACTTTTGTAACACTTCCATCCCAACTTATTTTATTTGTTCCTTTTTTAAATACTGGATAATCTCCAAATGTATCTAAATCTTTTCCCATTCCATCTTTATCTCTAACCTGTTTTAATTTACTATCTACTTCAATATATCCATTAATGTTCTTTATTTGAATACTTGTCTTATTACAATGAAATTGGATAGTTCCACTTCCATAAACTTTAATTAACGGTAGTGTATTCTTTGTTCCTAAATATTCAAGTTCATAATTATTAGTTATTTCTATTTCCGTTATTTCTGGATCTGTTCTAAATGGCTCACATAAAAATAATACTTCAAATTCGCCCTCTCCATAATAAGCCTGTCTTTTTATATCATTTAAAGTTACATTTTTTACTCTAAAACATTTATCGGGCCTATCATAGAAAAGCCTGTTATCTTCTATGTTGGTTAACCATTCTTCTATTAAGTCCATCTTATCCCAAAAGTTATTATCATTAAATTCTTTTAAAATTAAAGATATTTTAATTTGCCTATTGTTATAAGTACCCTTTTTTACAATAACAGAACCGTCCATACCTTCTACTTTAAATTCCTCATAATTCTCATTTGTAGAAGGAATTGCAGGATAGGCTGTAACTCCTACCCCTAAATCTTTTAAACTATCATATCCGTTAAATATTATTGTGTTTAAATCTATACTCATGTTTTTCTCCTTAATAGCCATATGAAGGGTTTAAATTTCTACTATAACTATCCATTTCTGTTCTATGCTTTGCCATGCATCTAGCTACTTCCCTTCCGTCCATTATTATTGCAAGTTTGCTTATTTCTTCTCTAACTGTTTCACTTACAACTTTACGAATTAAAGGCTCTGGTAAAACATACTCCCTTTGACTTCCTTGTCCTTTAAACTTATCCCCTACAACTGTATTTCCTAGTAAAGTAGGTTCATCAAATACTGCTCCCGTATATAAATAGTTTATGTGTCCTAAATTAGCTCCAAAATGTTTTCCTCCAACAAAAGGCACCCAATCTGGAGTAGTAAAGCTTATACTATTTATTCCATCAATGGCCATATTAATTAGTCCAATAACGCAGTTTAAAGGTGCTTTAATAACAGCTCCTAAACCGTCCATAATACCACCAAAGATATTTTTAACGCCTTCCCATGCTCTGCCCCAATCTCCAGTAAATACTCCTGCAACAAAATCTATAATTCCACCAAAGATTCTTTTAACACTATCAAAAACACTTTTTATGTTATGCATGAAAGCATTAATTATATTTCCAAACGCTCCAAAACTTTTAGTCCAATCTCTAGTAAACATGCCTGTTAAAAAGTTACTAAAACTCTTAAAGGTATTCTTAATTGCACCCCAAACTCTGTTTACTCCATTTCTAAACCAATCACATTTTTTATATAATGTAACAAACGTTGTCGCTAATGCTAATAGTATTGTAATTACAATTCCGATAGGGTTCATTCTCATAGCTAAATTAAGTGCTTTTTGGGCTATCGTCATAGCTTTAGTTGCTGCTGTAACTGCTAATTGAGCTGTCTTAAAAGCTAATAATTTTACCTTTTGAGCTACCCATATAGCACCATTTTTTACGGCCATAGCTGTATTTTTTATAATTGATAATGTGAATTTCCCCATTACCTTAACACAATTTACTATGCCTTTGCCGAATTTCCCAATAAAGTTAGTACCATTCTTTACACCTTTTCCAAAATTGCTTATAGATGTTGTTGCTTTTTTTACGTTCCCTGGCATATTTTTAATAAACTTTGTAGTACTACTAACAGATTTACCTAGTGTTCCTATAGTTTTAGCTACTGGACCTATTGCAATAGCTGCCATTCCTAATTTTATTATTAACTGCTGAGTACCTTTATCCATTCCAGTAAATGATTTAATCATGTTATTAGCATCATTAATTATAGGCGTAAACATTGGCAATAGGTTATTCCCAATAGTTGCTCCTAATTCTTTAGTTGCTTCACCAAATGTTCTTCCAGCATTAGCTGCTTGATCTCCAGTTCTAGCAAAATCACCTTGAGCATCTTTAGTCTTTGACATTACATAGTTATACCTTAATTGCACTTGCTCAGCTTGTGTCATGTCCTGGATTTTTTTATGGATTCCCTGGCTTTCTGCAAATTGTTGCAAGTTAGTTTGAGTCATTACTATACCTAATCCTTTTAGGGACTCAGTTTCCCCGGTATAAACACCTGTTAATGCATCATTCGCTCTATCGATAGAAATATTTTTAAATGAAGCTAAGTCAGCTGCCAGTTGAGTTAACCCCATTGAGTAATCTTTGGTTTGGTTAGTATTCAATCCCATACTTGAACCCATGTCTCCAAACTTAGACGCCATTTCTAATGCTGAGCTTTGACACATCCCCATTTTGTCTAAAGAAGTCTTTGACCAATCCATAACAGTGTTTGCATTATTTTTAAATACTACATCTGTTTTATTTATGTTTTCATTTAAATCACTTGCAAATTTAAAACTAGCTACACCAGCACCAATTAATGGAGTTGAAACACCTAACGTCATTTTGTTCCCAAATGAAGAAAACTTATCACTCCATGATTTTGACTTTTTACTTGTGTTATCTAATGTTTTGGTAGTTTTCTTAGCTTCATTATCAACTTGTTTAAATGCATCGATAGCCTGACTATATTTTATATTTATACTTCCACTTGCTACGAATACTTCACTCATTTAACTCCTCCTTTCTGGAGGATAGTATTAAATATCTTTTCCCTCTTAGATCTTATTTTTTTTGCCTCTTTTTTGTGTTTTATTTCTATATCATGTAAAGCTAATTCCGATTTATAGCTATGTACACTTATAAAATCTTTAAAGCTTGTGTATTCACCACCTAAAACTGTGCTAATTGTATTTTCAAGTACATACCTACTGTAAATACGATCATTTAAAAACTGATCTACTGTACTTTTTAATAAATGAATACAGTCTTGTAAGTTCATGCTTTTAACTACTTCATACACATTGTACTTAGTAAGAATCACAAAAAAATTGCACCCAACCTCTTCAAGTTGAGTGCTTATAGAAAAACTTCTATAAATTCTTTTATATCATTACATTCCATAACTTTTTTTATCATAACTCCTGTAGAAGCTATTCCTTGTTTTTCAAGTTCTTTAGGTTTAACATCAAATATTGATGATAGAAATTTAAAAATAATTTCTTTATTACTATAAAACCTTTCTATTACTGCTGTATAAAATAACTCAAACCCTTCATTTGCTGCTAAGTTATTTACTTCCTCAGATAATATATTTATTTTTGCTCCCATTTCAGATACTTCATCTGTCATAACCGATTCTAAAACTTTTGTTTGTTCTTCTAAAGTTAATTCATCATATTCTTTTTTGGGAATTTTAGTTTCTATTAGTTCGATTACCTTGTTCATATAATCATTTTGCAATTTCATATATGCTAACTTTTTTTCTCCGCTCTCTCCTTGCCCTAACACTAAACCTTTTAGTTTATCTTTTAATCCTAATTTATTTATAACATTAATTAATTCTAATCCTTGTAAAGTATTTAGGTGGACTTCTTTTTCTTTCACTTCTTCAAGTTTCATGTGTACTTTCTCCTTTCACATACTCTATTTGCTAATTAATGAGCTTAAAGAATGAACTATAACTGGACATTCTTTTTTTCCTGAATAAGCACCTGTAAAATTGACTTTTATTCCTGCTTCATCTCTATTTTTACAATCAAAACTTAAACCCTCGCTATTATAAGTGTTTGAAACCTCAACTATAACAGGTTCACCTTTTACATTTTCACCAACAATTAATAGTGTTTTGTATGATGTAATTGGTATTATTCCTTGTATAGCCTCAAATTTTGTTCCTGTTTCATCAGATTTAAATAAGGATGCATCTAATAACTGTGCATCAAAGTCAAGCATATCTGCTGTAACTTTCACTTCCCATTGATCTATTGACTGCCAACCTAATTCTTTATCAGCAGCATTTTTCATCTGTCTTATCTTAGGTTTTGTACTGACACTAACCTTTTCTTTAGATACACCTAATTCTTTTCCGTCTAGACTTTTAACAAATTCTGCTGTTGCTGATACTGTGCTGAAATCTCCCCAATATAAAGTTGCATAATTAACTATAATATTGTGGTCTACAGCATTTCCTACATCTTTAGCCATATATTTTTACCTCTTTTCTAATATTTCTTTATTGTATACATTAAAACTACATTAAAATGTTCATCATCATAAAAGCTAGAGTAATAGACATTTTCTCTAACTACCCTTGCAAATGTGTTTTTAAATACATAGTTATTAATTATCTTATCTATTTTAGAAGCTTCATCTTGTAATTCCATCTTAGTAGGAATTAAACCAACTATTTTAATTTCTAAATCAATTTCTTCACAATAATCTTTTTCTGTTATTGAATTTCCGATCTGCACTCCTATAGCGAATCCATTCATAAAGTCAAAATCTACTGGTATTATATCTGTAGCACTTGGGATAATTGAAAATATTTCTTTTTGAATGTTATTTAAACTCATCTATAATCCACTCTTCAAATTCTTTCTTAATATATTCCCTATTCTCTGCATATCTCTTTTGAGTGTACTTCTTATATAACTTTTATCTTCAAACTCAACTTTTTTTGCATATATCAGTGGTGATCCCCAAGTAACCTTAATTCCATTAGAAACAATTTCAGTATGCGCTGTTTCACTAAGTCTTAATGCTCCTGTTTTAACTGGTGTATTAGATTGCATTTCAGCTAACTCTGTAATCTTTATTTCATTCGCTGCCTCATTAGTAATTTTGATTATATTTTTTAGATATTCTTCAAAATTATTTTCTACTTCAATTCCCATTTTCCACCTCTACATCTACTTCAAATAAAGCATAAATACTATAGTCATCCCATGGAACAATCTTTTCAACTTGATAAACTGTATTTAAAATAATCAATTTCGAATTAACTTTTAAATGTTCATTACAAAAAATCTGCATAGTAGATTTAATGTCATATCCCCACGTATATTTATACGCTCTTTCATCTATAGGTTGAATATCACATTTAATTGATTGCAATTTCTTATATTTCTTAATTAACTGACCTATTTCATTCTTCTCTGGTATTTCCTTAAGAATAATTGCTTGTTTATTATAAAAACAATCCATAACTTATCCCATCAGCGTTACATAAGGTGTAGGCAACATTGACTTAACTTCTTCTGAAAAAATAACTCTTCCATTCTCCGATAATGATTTATATTCTATACTTCTAGCACCTTGTTGAATTTTAGATATATTACTTTTATATTGATCAGTTTTTTGATAGATAAGTGTATCTATTACTATTTGTTCAATAGCATATTTGAATGACTTCACTATATACTCATTTGAAAAATTTTTATTTAAATATAATCTTATTTGTACAATAGATTTATTTATTAATCTTTGTACTTTATTATCATCCTCACCAGGCACCTCAAGTAAAATTTCTTTAATAATTTCCTCCATAAAGTCACCTCACAAATAAAGAGTGCATTGTGCACCCCTTAAATTCTATTTTTTCTCTACATTTCCGTCAGTTTTAGTTTCTCCCTCAACTTTTTCATTTGCTTCTTGTACTAAATTTTGAGCCTTTACACTACCTAAATTTATTGTTGCGATACCTAATTCACTAGGATTTTCTAAAGTAGGTAGAGCTGTAGCAGCTGCTTTAGTAAATCTACGAACTGGATCTCCTTCTTTTTCAACTCCTACAAAAATGTTATCAACCATTTTAGCGACATCCATTTTTTTATCGCCAATTAATTCAATTTCCTCAGCAGTTAGTCCATATATAGTCTGTCCTAATGTTCCTTCTGAGAACATAGATACTACATCTTCTTTAAAATACCTTTTTGTTTCATACTTTCCGTTATTAAGCTGAATTTTATATTTAGCATTGTAAGTTGCTATTTTAGGAAGTTCCATAGACTCTAAAAGTGTATTTAATTCATCTCTTGTTACAACCTTATCGTAGTTAACTCCATTAATAGCTTTTTTAACTGATATACATGCTAAAATTTGATTTAAAATCTTTTTAGAAGTTAGCATTCTGTTAGGTTTTACTCCTGATGTTTCTTCAATAGCATCAGCTAATTCTTCTATATCAGCTAAAGGTTTTGCAGTTTCTTTATTGGACCAGTCAAAAGCCTTTTTATTCTCTGATGGAACATTATAATCTAAAGTTATAGCTACGTTATTTTCATTAATATCAATTTTACCAGTTGATAAAAGTTCCATTCTCATAGCTTCTATTCTAACTTTAACTGCAGTTAGCATATTTTCTGAATCATCAAATAGTTTTGATACTATTGATTTTAATTCTGCATCTGTACGTGGATTATTTATTGCAATTAATTCTTCTTCACCAATTGCAATTCTTCTTTTAATTAATGCTAGTTTTCCTGCACCTTTTTGTAATACTTCTCTGCTCGCAAGTTGAGTTGCTGTATCAAATGCATGTATACTAGCTGAAACTGGTAAACCACCTTTTCCTGTTAACATTTCAAACTTTATATCCTGGATCTTTTTGCTTGGGAATAAAGTATCACCTAATAAAGGATTTTCTTTTCTTGCCTTATAATAATTTAATAACTCTTTAGTATTGAACAATTCATCTATTCTTGCCATATCATTTTTTCCTTCTTTCTATTTAAAAGTTATTTTCTTTAATGCTGCAATAGCTTCTACACTTGGAGTAATTGTAAGTCTATCTTTTATAATATATCCCTCTTCTATAAATGATCCAGGTTGAGGTCCATTAGTTACATCTACTTCCTCAGCTAAAATTGCCACGACAGTATTATCATTTTTAACAATTCCCTCTGAATCTACTAAAGATCCTTTGGATACAATTTTTTTGCCTTCCTCATTTGGAGTAATTTCCTTATCGGATACTGTTCCTGTAAAAGCAACTCTATTGTCGTAAGTCGCCATTATTTCTATGCCATTATCAAATGTTTTTGTCTTTGAATTGAAATACATATTCAATTCCTCCTTTTCTTTTATTATTAAGCCCAAGGGTTAGGTCCTTCTACAGTAGTTCCATTTTTAGCCTGAGCCATTTCTTCACCAATACTTAGCTTACTTCCTTCACCACTATCTCCTGGAACCCAAGAACCAGCACCAACTCTTTCATTTACTTTCTCATCTACCCAAGGATTTATTGATTCAACAAAAGTATCTAAATTTGCCTTTGTTTTTTCTATATCCTCATCTAAGAATCTTTCTACTAGTGTAGTTGGTATTTTCTTTTCAGTTGCATATTTAATAGCCTCAGTAAGTAAATCTTTTTTTGAATTAGCTTTTTTCTCATCTTCTAATTGTTTTTTTAGTGCTGCTATTTCTTTTTGAACAGGATCAGTTACTAACTCTGGGTACTTTTCCTGAATAAATGGTTCTAATTCTTTTTCTAAATTATTGTCTTTCCACGTTTTCAAAGCTTTTTCAAAGTGCTTATCATTTAAGCTATCTATGAACGCTTTAAAATCTTTATCTTTCATTTTCTCTTTAAATGCATCTAACGTTAAACTATTTTTAGTAAGTAATTTGGCTAAATCACTTTTAGATAAAACTTCATCAACTGAACCTTCATCTTCAATATTTTCTATTAATTGTAGTAATTCTGATTTTTTCATTTTTATAATTCCTCCTAAACCTCTAACTCCTATGAACTAGAAACTTATATTATTCTGAGATAGTTTTACGCCATATCCCAGGGCAAAACAAAAGCACCTACTATTAACTTAGTAAGTGCTTTAACTTATCTTTTCACCGTTTTTATATGCTTCTTTAGCTTCTTTCAGTGTCATTTTATTTGGTCCCGCTGGGCCGTTTAATCTTTCATTTGAACCGCTATTTTGATAGTTACAATTATCGCAAATATCAAACATATCAACTTCATGACCGCAAACAGGACATTTCATATCCTCTAGTCCTCCTTATTTTTAAAAATATCTTGTTGTTCCTTCCAATATTCTATAGCTTTTTCCGGTTTAAAGTTTGTTTTTTTGATATACCAGTTCATCATATAGTTTGTATAGCTTTATACCTAATTTGTTTACAGTATCTTGATTATCCATACCATTAAGCACAATTTCATCATTTATAAGAAGTTGAACTTCTCTAAAATCGGCTCTTTTTATTTCAAAAGTTGTATACAAATAATTTTTTGAATTATTTGAAATATAATTATTTATATCTGGAATAGCTATTAACAAATCGAATAAGTCATTAATTAATTTGAATTTTATCATATATTTGCTCCTTTATCTTTAAGGATTAGTTTGATAATATAGTTCATCATATATTATTTGAAGTTTTTTACCATCTTCATTTAAATAATCTTCATTAACAAATCCAATTTCTAATTGTTTATCCTCAGCATATTCCATTATATCTAACTTTGTATCTACATCTATATTAAAATAAACATTATCTTTTGCATATACTTCATCTTTTATTTTATTTTTAAGTTTTCCATCTAAAATATTAATTAAATAATTGTATATTTCTATATTTAACTTTATTTTATACATTTTTCAATCTCCTTACTAAATCAGCGTCAGTTGGATTACATTGTATTAAATTACCCGTATATGGATTTATAGTTACAGTTACTCTATCACTAATAAACTTATGACTATTTTTTTTAGGTTCTTCTTTTACTTTTAGAGGTCTTTTTAAAGTTTCTTCTATAACACTCAAATCAACACCATCTCTAGGTTTCTTCTTTTCAGGATCAAATGAAGTTCCAATAACTCTCTCAATGAAATGCTTACTCTGTGATTTAATCTCTATCCCATTTGATGTAGTTAATCCAACCAATTCTTTTTCTATTCTTCTTTTAAATTCTTTATAATCATCAAAAGAAGTAAATGCTGAAATCATATTACTACTTCGTGATCTTTTGTAGTCTTTTAGTAAATTCCATTCATCTATATTATTATACTTCAGTTTTTGAAAGCCTTTCAATGATTTAGGGAGATTTTTTGAACCAAGGACATTTTTATAATTATTAAACTGACTTCTATCTATCCCTTTATTTTTGATTCTAAGTTCTTCTGCTTTTAAACTATCTTTACCTAGTTGTTTCTCTTTCTCTTCATACCATTGTATATAATCTTTATAACTAACATTCTTCTTAGTTATATTATCTAGCCGATTTGATGGCCTAAAATCTTTATTAGGCAATAAAATATACATACACCTATCATTTACATGCAAGGGTAATTGTGGTCTTTCTTCATCAACCCTATAAACCTTGCCATCATAACTTTTACACTTGTCACATGTATGTAAATCTAAGGTTGCACTGTATAATAAATACTCACCATCATTATCTTTAAAGAACTGCTCATTAGATTCAGTTTGAACTCTAGTGATTTCATTTCTAATTAGCCTACTTGATATTGATTTGTTTACTTTATATCGTTCTCTTATTTCTTTCTCAATTTTATTGCAACTAATTTCACCATTAAGAAATTTTTTTATTATAACTTTAACTTTCTGAGCTACTTCGTTTTTGTTATTCCAAATTCTATCGCTATAGTTTTCACCTTTGATTTTTTCATTTAATATCCTATCTAAATCAAAATCAGATATTTTCTTTAAGTTGAAATCTAACCCAAAAGATAATAAAAAATTATTTATATTGTATTGATCAATAATATTTTCTTTAAGTTGTTTGGATACATTTGCTTTTTCTTTGTTATATTCATCTATAAATGCATCATCTATCACTTTAAATAAGTATTTCTTTATTTCTTTTTGTTGCGCATTTGTGAGTTCTATCGATTCTTCCTTAATATTAAATTTAAGCATTATTGTTGCAATGTGTTTTAATAACTCATCTTCATTTTGACCTTGAAAATTATCTAATTCTGAAATTATGCTGTCACCTTTTTTATGCAATTCCGAAACTAACTTAATAAAGTTTTTAACATAGAACTTTTGATTCTCATCTAATTTAGAAAATCCCTTAATATTTATCTCATCATGCATTAATTAAACACCTTAGATAATGAACCTGTTTCAATCTCTTCTTTGCTTTGTTCTTTATTAACTCGTTCATTTTCAACAATTGCATTTGGTATAAAGCTGAACTGACTTCTTCCTGTTTCTTTGCTTATTGTACCTTCTGGTACTTGCGATAAAATTTGCGCCATCATTAAGTCATCTTGCGGTATATTAGGCGTGTACTTTATATTGATATCTTTTGAATCGTATTCTTTGCCATATATATTCAAATACTTGCAAATAAACTCTACCCTCTTTTTAACTATATCCTTATGAGCATTAGTATTTAAAGTACATTTATTTTCCATTGCATTCAATCTGGCCCTTAAAGCTAGGCTTGAAGTATTACTTTGCATTTTTTCATTAGCATTTATATGACATGCTAACTGATACATTTTATCTTCATACGTGTTAAGAGTATTTTGAATAAATGTATCATTTATGTTTTTAATTAGCCATTCAGCGTTTCCTTTTTCATTAGGAAATTGTAATATCCCTAGCTTTTTCATTTGCTTAACTGCCTCTTCATCTATCTGAGAATTCAAAAACTTAAGATATGCATTTCTAAAGTCACTAATCTCATTAGATATGTCAGATAAATTAGTTTCAAAAGCATCTTGTAAGCCTTTTATATCAGAGTAAATAGTATCATCTTCTTTTTCATATGACAGAACTCCATGTGTTACTGGAACTCTACCAAATATATGTTTTACTGGTCCTGATATAATTTCATACTTATCATTTAATTTCCATATAAATTCCTTTGAATAAATGTCCATAAATTCTTTATCAGTAAACTTTGATTTATACACATGCATAAATAACACTATATCTCCAAATTCATTACTCAGACCAAAGCCTTCTATTGGTTTTATTATCTTAGAACATAACCTTTTTTCTTTATCTATATAATAAAGCTCGTACACCTCTGAAAAAATAAGCATATACTTCATCAAATCAATATTATGATTTGAATTCCAATGATTTATAGTGTAATTAACATCTTTTATTTCACTTACATTCCCTGTGTTTGATTCATAAGCTAAATCTTTTCCCACACTATAAGAAACTTCTTCTTTAACGAATTTTTTTATGTAGTTAAGATTTATTTTATTATTTCTTCTTTCTGTTATAAATTGATAATTATTTAATGCATCGGTTTTTCCCTTATAGTAATCATACATTTTTTCATATTTACTCTTAATTGAATTAAATAAACTTTGACTCTTTTTAACTAACTCCATATGCTCTGGATTACTTAAATTTAAACTTTCATCACCGTTTAAAATCATTTGTATTAATTCCTCATTCATCTAATCACCTCCTATATGCCTAATAATCTTCTATCTAATATAGTTACAACTGCCAAAGCACCTTTTAATTCCGTATTTACTGCATATCTAAATGCATCTAATCCATGATTATACTTATCAATAGGCTTGTTGATGTACTCACCTGTTGCTTTATCTTTTATCCAAGTATAATTTTTTAATTCCTCTATTACGTAAGTGCAGCTATATAATACATGTACCCTATATTGTTGTATTACCTGGATTCCATTTAATATGCTATCCTTACCCTTTATTGCTGGCCTTACTCTATCTAGTCCATTTAGTTTTAATTCATCAATTGATTTAGGCTCTGCACTATCACATGTAATTATTTCTTTTCTATAGCCCATTTCAATTACTTTCTCAGCTATATCTTTATTTGTTAAGCCCTTCATTTGAAACTCATCAAATATCCATATTTCTTTTTCCACTTCATCAATTACTGCTGCTATAAATGCAGTTGGATCATTTGTATACCCAAAATCTAAGCCGAATATTGCTTTAGCATTTTTATTAGTCTTAAGTATCTCTTTATACTCAAATACCTCTTCAACCCAATTCGTATATACTAGCTTATCAAGTGTTGCAAACTCTCCTAACGCATATATTTTGAAATATACTGGATTAGTTTTTCTCATTTTTAGAAGCGCATCTACATAGCTTTGTGGAAGGAATTCATTATCCTCGTATGTAGTATGTAAAACTACAGTATCTTCTTTATCGAATCCATCTTTAAACCATCTTTTATAAACCCAATTCGCTTTTGATACAGGGTTAAACATACAATGAATTTGTAATAATCCATTTTGACT
>NZ_JAMDLQ010000006.1:0-76241 GCF_024705715.1 Clostridium sp. LY3-2 | reverse complement strand
TAGGCTCATCTAAAATCAAAGTTTTAGGCTCCATAGCGATAACTCCAGCTATAGCTACCCTTCTTTTTTAGTTTGATCGATTTTTTGCTCAGTATTATTTATTTGGCTTTCAAAATCTTTAACTTTTGCATTATTTTCGTCTATAGTCTTATTTAGTTTATCCATGTTTGTTTGCATCTCGTTTATTTGAGTATCTAAATTAGTGATTTTATCACTAATTTGGTTCATACGAGTTTTGTTGTCATCAAGATTCTCATTCACTGCATATGTAGTAAGACTAATATTAAAAATTAGAGTCATTACTGTAAAAAATGCAAATAACGATTTTTTCATTGAATGACCTCCTTAAAAATTGTTTTCTCATATTATAACACAAAGATATTTAAAGAACTAATTTTGAACATATTATTTTCAAAATTAGTAAAAAAATTTAAAATTTATAAAGATATAATCTATAGAAATAAAAGGAATTAAAAAATATATGTAGAATATTTATTTTATTAACTATTTATACATTAGGAGGAAAATAATGAAAATAATAACGTGGTATGTGGAAAGATGCAAAGCGGTAAAGGGGTTTAACTTAAAAGCATCTCTTGTAGTTGGATTAATCGGCGCAGTTATATTTACTTTGTTAAACAAATCTGTAGGATATCCTTTAAATGAAGCCATTTTAATGGGGGTAATAGTAGGAGCTTTTGTTTGTTTAATGTGGAGTTTATTTATGAGACAAACTATAAAGTTTAGAGATAAAGTAAGATTAAGGGACAGAGAGGAAGAAGAGAGAATTAAAGAAGAGAAGCGTGAAAGGGCTAGACAAAACGCTGTTAAAAAGAATAATAAAAAGAAAAATAAAAGATAGATTTAAAAAAATCCCAAAACTAAAATGCTTTGGGATTTTTATTATTTAAAGATAGCTGTGCACCATTCGTTAGTTTTATGCTTTTCTAAAAGAGTAAAACCATAGCTTGAAACAATATCAGATACTGAGTCAAAGCTCCACTCAACTAACCCTGAAACTAAAATTTTTCCGTTTGGTTTTAAGTGTTCTTTTATAAATGGCATAAAGAGTTCTGTTTCTTCTCCGCCGATATTTATATAAATCCAATCAAATTTTCCAGAAATTAAAACTTCGCCACTTAAAACATCACCGACTAAAGGTGTTATAGTTTCTATATTATTTAAAGATGCATTAAGTAAAACTTCATCTTTAATATCTCTTATATCTAAAGCTAAAACTTCCTTTGCACCTTTTATAGCAGTTGCAAGTGATAGTATTCCAGAACCTGTTCCTATATCTAATATTCTCATATTAGTGTAGTCTTCTTTAAGTATAAGAGATAATAAATCACGAGTAGTTTCGTGCAGTCCTGTTCCAAAAGCACCTTGTGATATAAAGTTAATTTCTTTTTTGCCTAGGAAAGAGTCATTAGGGTCTTTTAAAACCCAAGTTTCATCTATAAAGATAGGGTCCATCTTAAATTCTTCATAAGTATAATCCATTTCTTCTATATCTATAGGTTCTTTAGATAAAATTTCATTAACTAAACTTTTGAAATCACAAAAAGGGATATCCTCATCTGTATGAGTAACCTTTAAAATTATAGGTTCATCATCTTTTTCTAAATAACCATACCCAAACTTATCAGTAGTTATTTCAAGTGGACTTTCATAATAAACGTTAAATATATCGTTTATTTGTAAATTAGATATTGCTAAGTCTAAATCTTTAAAATCTAATTTATAAGATAAAATAATCATAAGTAACCTCCATAGTTTTTCTATTCAACTGTAATATTATTATAAAAATCTTTTAAAGTAAACAAAATAAGGTTATAATTTAAATGATTACGAAGGATAAGGAGAGAAAGATGGACAGATTTAAGACTAAAATCCTATTAGCACTATTAGTTATAATTGAAAGCGTTTCAATGTATATTCCAGGTGCTCCAATTTGGCTTAGATATCCTGGAAGATTAATAATCCCAATCGCGGTGTTCTTATTAGTTGAAGGGTATTTAAAAACTTCTAATAGAGACGAGTATCTAAAGAGATTGATTTTTTATGCTGAAATAGTTTTTATAGGAAACACTATTTTAGAATTAGTATTTTTAAGAGGAGTATTTAATAATAGACTTCCTCACGGCGACTTTATGATGAGCACCTTTCTTATAGTTTGCGGTATAGCTTTAGGGTCAATAATATTAACATACTTTGTATTAAACGGAAGAATAAACGATAAAAAGGGGATTGTATTTGCAGCATACCTTTTAATTTCAAACCTTCTAATTCAATACTTATTTAGTTACAAAGTATACGTTATACCAAACAACATATTCCTTATGCTAGTTACTTCATTTTTATTTTTAAATGCGATTACAGCTATGGAAGAGGCTAGAAATTCTAAGAATTTTACAAAAGAATTAGTTTGTGTTTCTCTTGGAATTTTAACAGAAGGAATAATAATAGTACCTGCACTTACTTATCTTTTTTACAAGGCAAGAAATAGCAGAAAAATGATTTATCAAGGAATTATAATATTATCAGCTTTATTTTTAGCAGGATTTAATATTCAAGCACTTCTTGCATATCCTCAATGGATGATGGTATTTTCTATAATTTTCATTTATTTCTATAATGGAAACGAAGGTAAGAAAGTTAAAAAATTATATTATATAGGTTATCCTATAGTTGTATGGGGAACATACATAATAGGTAGTTTGATGCTATAATAGTCAAAAAGGTAGTACTTAAAATTAAGTACTACCTTTTAACTTATTTCTAGAGAGGTATTGATATTTAATTATACGTTTACATTAAGGTGTTTATTCATAAAATAATAAATAAATTTTGATATGATATAATTATTATATAAATAGGTTTAGGAGGAAAAATGATGAAAAATATAGTGATATTAGATGGAAAAACTTTAGGAGACTTAGATTTTAAATTATTAGAGGAATTTGGAGAAGTTACTTATTATGATTTAACTAAACCAGAGGAAGTAAGTGAAAGAATAAAAGATAGCAATATAGTTATAACAAATAAAGTAGTCTTAAATGAAAACAATATGAAAGAAGCTAAAAACTTAGAAATAATAGCAGAGGCTGCAACTGGATTTAATAATATTGATATAGAATATGCAAAGTCTAAAAACATAGCAGTAGCGAATGTTGCTGGATATTCTACAGATACTGTAGTTCAACATACCTTTGCAACAGTTTTACACCTTTATGATAAAATAGCTTATTATGATAACTATGTAAAAAGCTTAGATTATTCAAAGTCAGGAGTATTTACAAGCTTAGATAGACCTTTTTATGATCTAAAAGGAAAGACTTGGGGGATAGTTGGACTTGGTGCAATAGGAAGAGGAGTTGCTAAAGTAGCAGAAGCCTTTGGAGTAAATGTTGTTTATTATTCAACAACAGGTAAAAATAATAATTCAGAATATAAGAGAGTAGAACTTGATGAGCTTTTAAAAGATTCAGATATAATATCTATTCATGCACCATTAAACGAAAAAACAAATGGTCTTATGAATTATGAAAATATGAAAAAAATGAAAAATAGTGCACTTTTAGTTAATATGGGAAGAGGACCTATAGTAGTTGAAGAAGATTTAAGAAAAGCTATCGATAAAAATATTATAGGTGGCGCATGCTTAGATGTTTTTAGTGTAGAACCTATAAGAGAAGATAGTGAGCTGTTAAAGATTAAAAACAAAGAAAAGGTAGTATTTACTCCTCATATAGCTTGGGCGAGTGTAGACGCAAGAGAAAGATTATTTAATGGTATCTTAGAAAATTTAAGAGCTTTTTATAAAGGTGAAAAGTTAAATAGAATAGTATAATAAAAGGCTGCAATTGCAGCCTTTTTAAAATGTCATATTTCCTATTCCAAACTCATCTATAGAAAACTTAAAGTGAACCTTTATAGGGGATGTGGTTACAGTTTCATCCCAATCAGAGATTAAGTTTCTTCCGTATTTTGAAGCAGCAACAAACCCAAGGTCTAATAAATCTACTTTGTAGTAAGATTTCATGTTATCAACAAAGCTTTGAAGAGATGTTTCGTAGTGAGTTGCTATTCTTTTTTCTAAGGCGTATTTTTGATCTAAGCTAATACTTAGGTTATTCATATAATTGTTGTTAACAATCTTTCCAGAAGCCTCTATATAAATATCGAAGAAAAATTTATTATCTTTCTTTTTACAAACTACTTTTCTTTTAGAACTGGTAGTAAAGGTCAAAAAGTTTTTACTATTTTCTGTATAATTTAAAAGTCCGTGACATTTATTATTTCTAAGTAAATTAAAGTTAATCATAGAGGATACAGGGACAGAAGCTATCATTTTTCCATTATTAAAAATTGAAAATGCAGTAAGGTATAGTTTATTGTTAATTATATCTATGTTTGGCGCTACAAACTTTTTTCCTTCTGTTCTGTTGTTAACGTAAGCATCAAATAATGAGCTATTTCCTGTATAGAAGGTATGCACTTTAAGGGAACTCATAAGTCCATCTATGTAGTCGGGAGAGCTTGGGTATCCTGGAATGTTTAAAGCTAAGATGTCTTTTGGTGAATTTGAAGTAGTAACAAATAAAGCTCTGTTTGGAACTTGAGTGTTATTTAAAAGGCCATCTAAAGCTGCAGCTATTCCGTTATATGAAATCTCTTTAGAAAAGACATAAGTTTTTTCAGTTCCAAGACAAAAACTTTTTCCAGAGTGAAGCTGCCTATCTATTCTAGCTTCAACAGTAGAAGATCCTCGAGCATCTAATAAAAAACTTGAAACTGAACCGTCTGGATTGTATTCATAAACTGATACAGGTACTTCATATTTGTCGGTAGTTAAACTAGTATTTATATCAAAACCAACTCCTGCCATAAAATTATAATTTTCTATAGGAGTGAATTGATAGTCTTTAAAAGATATAAGATAAATTAAAATAAAAATTATTGTAACTGTGCCATAAAAATAATATTTAAATATCTTATTCATTTCTTTTTCTCCTTTTAGATAATAAGAATAATATAAAAACATTAAAAAGTACGAAAGTTGTTAAAGGAACTAAAAGTTTATCTATAAAGAAAGTTATAGTAAGGATATCGTTTACTATATAAGCACCAAAGAATAGTATTATACAAATTACTATACTTTTAAATGGATTAACCGTATCTAAATTCCTTTTTGTATTTAAGCAGTAAGTTAAATTATAAATAGAAAATGTTGTGTTTCTAATGCAATGAAAAACCCAACTTGAGAGAAATACAAAAACGAAATTATTTAAAAAAGGTATCTTTACAGAAGATAAAATATTAAGCAGTGGATAATAAAATACAGTTATTACATCTGGTCCTAAAAAGAATAAATTCATAAAAACTAAGTAAGTAAAAAATATTATTAAAACTAAAGAGATACTGATAGAGATTTTTTTATAGTCTTTAGGTTTTTTTAAAAATGGGATATAAATTAAAAATATTTCAAATCCAGAATAAGCATAGCTTCCGTAGTAAGCTCCCTTTAAAATATACTTGGGTTCGATTTGAAGAATTGGAGTAATGTTACTTATAGAACCTCTAAAGAAACCAAATAAAATAATAAAAAACATTACAAAGACTATTGTTAGTGAAAATTGAGTGAATTTTACCATAGCTTTGAACTTATAAAAAAGTCCTAAAAAAGCTATAAATAATAATAAAAGCAAAACTTTTGTAGAGTTATAATACCAAAACAAAGTATCAGCAAAAATCATAGAAAATCCTGCGACTTGAGTTATGGAATAAGATAAAATATAAAGGTAGAAAATTATGTTAAAAAGAGTACCAAATGTTTTTCCTAAATATTCTCTATTAATTTGGAAAATATTTTTATCTGGATTTTTCTTATATACAGGAAAGTAAAAGAAAAGTAAAGATATAGGATAAATTCCTGCAATAAGCATACTAATCCAAGCGTCTTGTAGGGCAAACGAAGCCATTATTACAGGAAGTTTAAGTATGTTTATAATTATTGAGTAGCCAAGGACTAAAAAGATAAATTGGCTATTTGTAAACTTAAAATTTGAAGAATCAGTCATTTTTAGTACCTCTTTCTCTGTATTTATCTTTTAATTTAAGAATTTTAGGTCTTCGCTTTAGGCTTGGTATTTTATTTCTAATGAAGGTATCTTTCATATCAGGTTTAAAAAATTCTAAATAATCTATTCCGTAAGAATCTAAATTAAACAGCATAAATACTATTAAGTATAATCCAAAGAAAAATCCAAATGCGCCAAAAAGGTTTGATAAAATAAGTAGGGGAAACTTAATAAGCCTTATCGATAAAGCCATTTGGTAGTTTGGAATTAAAAAAGTGCAAACAACGCTTATTCCAATAACAAAAAGTGCTGGAGGTGAAATTATATTAGATCGAATAGCTGCATCGCCTATTATAATTCCACTTACTATACTTAAAGTTTGACCGACTTTACTAGGAAGTCTAATACCGCCTTCTCTTAAAAGTTCTACTATAAATTCCATAACAAACATTTCTAAAAAGGGAGTTAAGGGAATTCCAGCTCTTGCTGAAACAATTGCGCGGATATATTTGTCTAGCAAGAATTCGGGGTTAAATTTAGTTAATATAATATAAAGAGAAGGTAGAGTTAAAACTACAATCAAAGCGAAGAACCTTAAAAGTCTACCAAAAGATGCAACTAGTGTTCTTTGGTTGTAATCGTCTAGGTTTTGAAAAAATTCTACAAATATAGCTGGAGCTGAAAGGGCATAAGGACTACCTTCCATAAATAAAGCTACCTTTCCTTCATAGATTTTACAGACTATAGATTCAAAAGAATCAGTAATAAAACTTTGAGGGAAAAAAGAAGTAGAGTAGTTTTCTATAAGTTGTTGAACTCCTCCGATAGATTGAACGTTATCTATATCTATACTGTGTAATTTTTCTGTTATTGTAGAAACTACATTTTCGTTTGCGATATCTTTTAGGTAGCAGATATTAAGCTGTGTTTTCGACCTTCGTCCTATAGTTAAAGAGTCAATAACTAGGCTATGGTCTTTTATATGCCTTTTAAGCATTGACATATTTTGCTCTAAAGACTCATTTATATCTTCTTTAGCAGCAGCTATAGAAGAGGTTATAGTAGGGGTTTGAATAGTTCTATATGTAAAGTTAGTTGTATCAAAAACTATAGCCTTTTCATTTTCTTCAATAAAAAGAAGAGTCTTACCACATTTTAGTTCTGAAACTAGCGTACTAAAAGAAGTCTCTATATAAGCGTTAGCCATAGGTAAAACTGTCATAAGTAAGAATTCGTAAGGGTCAGTATTATCTTTAAAGCTAGAATCAAAATGATGCATTAAAGGGTTTAATATATCTAAGTTTATTTGATTTTTATTCACTGTTAAGTCAGAGTAAATTATAGTCACTTTAGTACTTTTATTTTTATCTATTAAAAAATTTCTTTTTACAATTGAATTTTTTGAAGATGTAGAGTTTTCAATAATTTTATCTGCAAAAGAAAGTTTCATTTTATCACCTACTTTTAAATATATCTTTTATTTTTCTCATTGTTATGTTTAATTATTCTAATAAATTACATATAATAAAAATATAAAGTTTAGAAAGGACTTGAGAGTTTGAAATCAAAGTCAAAGCTCCATATAACTAATGGTAAAGAGGAGGATATAGAAGTTATCTCGAAACTTCTTTATAAAACTGAGGATTATCCAGAAGATGAATGGGGCAGAGGTAAAAGAGACGAGTTATTAGTAAGGCTTAAGAAATTAATGAAAAGAGGTGGAACTAGATTTTATTATGATAATTTTAGGGTGCTAAAATTAGATAAAGAAATAATTGGGATAGCTTTGTCTATTGAAGGGAAAAAACTAAAAAAGAAAACATTTTTAGCAGATCTATTTGTAATAAGGATGCAAAAAAGTTTAAAAGAAAAAATAAGGTTTGTATTTTTAACTTTAATATATCTTTTAGATTTTGAATGTTTTTTTAATGAGTATTATTTATCTAATATCATAATAAAAGAAGAGTTTAGAGGAAAAGGATATAGTGAAATTCTTATAGGAGATGTTTTAGATACCGCAAAAGAAAAAGGTTATTTAAAAGTATCCCTTAGGGCAAACAATGAAAAATTAGTAAAGTTTTATGAAAGACTTGGATTTAAGCGAGTAAATAGTAAAAGTAAGAAATTAATTAAAAAAATATAAAACAAGGGCCAAAGAGTTATAGATAATATTACTCTTTGGCCTTAAATTATTTTATTTCGTTATTTAAAACATCATTTAAAACTTCAAGAACACCATTTTCTTTATTACTTTTACAAATGAAGTTTCCGTAAGTTTTCATTTCCTCTAAAGCATCTTCCATTACATAACTATATTTCGCTTTTTGAAGAAGTTCAACGTCGTTAAAGTAATCTCCAAAAGCCATAGTTTCGTCTATAGTAATACCTTTTTCTTCTTGGAACTTTTCAATTGCAGTTCCTTTATTAACTCCTAAGTTAGTAAAGTCAACCCAAGCTTTACCTGCAACTACAGTTTTAAGTATTTTAGAAAAATGCTTGTCCGCTATAGGGAAAGAATTTTCTAAAGCAGAGTCCATATCACAGATAGAAATTTTAAATATCTTATCATCAATTTCGTCATAAGAATTTACTACAGTTTTATGAAGATAGTACTTATCTATTTCTTTTAGCATTTCTCCATCACAAGGAAGATGGTAAGCAGATTTTAAGCCGCATACTACAAGTCTTGTATTTTTAATATCACTGCATACTTCATATACTTTTTTAATAACATCTTCTGGTATAAGTTCAACAGATAATACATTAGAACCTTCAGAAACAACTGCACCGTTATCAGAGATATATAAAAGTTTATCTGATATTGGTTTAAAGTTTTCATATAAAGTTTTGTGAGGTCTTCCACTTGCTACTACAAATTTAATATTTTTTTCGTTTAATTTTTCAAAAATATCAAAAAATTCCTCTGGAACTTGTCCACTAGGAGTAAGAAGTGTTCCATCCATATCTGAAGCTATTAATTTGATCATATATTTTCACCTTCTCTTTCGTCTCTTAAAAATAATATAACATCTTATTAAATGAAAAATCAATAAAATATAAATGTTAAAAATATTGACATTTACAGGAAACTATAGTAATATTTATTAAAATGAAATATTAGCGTTGATTAGGAGTAGTAAAAGGAGAGTAGAATTTAAGAGAGCTAGAGTTTGGTGGAATCTAGTAACTAACCCCTTTGAACTTGCCTTTGAGCTGTGAGGAATAAGAAACCTTACCGGTTGTTTTGCCGTTATTTAAATTAAGAAAAAGTTTGGATGGTACCGCGTTTATCGCTCCAATAGTGGAGTAATAAAGGCGTTTTTTTATATTTAAATTAAAAAGGGGGCTAAATTTTTATGGAAAAAATATTTATTTTTGATACTACGTTAAGAGATGGAGAGCAAACTCCTGGGGTAAGTTTAAATGCAAAAGAAAAACTAGAAATAGCAAAATCTTTAGAAAAACTTGGGGTAGATGTAATAGAGGCTGGGTTTCCTATGGCATCAAAAGGAGATTTTGAAGGAGTTAAGCTTATAGCTTTAAATATTAAAAACTCTATAGTTAATGCACTTGCAAGAGCAAATAAAGAAGATATAGATAGAGCATATGAAGCTATAAAATATGCAAACAAAAAAAGAATTCATACCTTTCTTGCAACATCTGATATCCATATGAAGTACAAGCTAAAAATGACTAGAGAAGAGGTTTTAGAAAGAGTTTATAATATGGTATCCTACGCTAAAACTTTAGTAGATGACGTAGAGTTTTCTCCAGAAGACGGTTCTAGAACAGAAAAAGAATTTTTATATAAAGTTTTAGAAACTGCAATAAAAGCTGGTGCTACTGTTTTAAATATTCCAGACACTGTAGGATATTCTACTCCAGATGAGTTTGGAGGTTTAATTAAAGGAATAAAAGAAAATGTTAAGGGGATAGAAAACGTAATTATAAGTGTTCATTGCCATAACGATTTAGGGATGGCTGTTTCAAACTCACTTGCAGCAATAACTGCAGGGGCAAGGCAAGTTGAGTGCGCTGTAAATGGGCTTGGAGAAAGAGCTGGAAATGCAGCCTTAGAAGAGATTTGTATGGCTATAGAAACTAGAAAAGATATTTATGGGTTTAAAACTGATATAAACACAGAAAAAATTTATAGAGTATCGTCTCTGGTCTCGTATTTTACAGGGATAAATGTTCAACCAAACAAGGCTATAGTAGGTGCTAACGCTTTTTCTCACGAATCTGGAATTCACCAGCATGGCGTTTTAGAAAAGAGGGAAACATACGAGATTATGACTCCAGAGTCTGTAGGGTTTAAAACTAATAATATGGTACTTGGAAAACACTCTGGAAAGCACGCTTTTTCAGAGCATTTAAAGGAACTTGGATATGATTTAAGCGAAGAAAAGGTAGTAGAGACCTTTACTAAATTTAAAGAATTAGCAGATAAGAAAAAAGAAGTTTCAGATAAAGATATAGAAGCACTTATTAATGATTCAAGCATAAAAACAGAAGATAGATATAAACTTATAAGTTTTAATGTTAGTACTGGAAACAACGTAAGTTCTATGGCTAACGTAAAAATAGAATTAGGCGACGGTATAATTGAAGAGGCAGCTTGCGGAGACGGACCGGTTAACGCTATTTTTAATGCTATAGAAAGGGCTACTAAAACTGAATACACTTTAATAGATTATAAATTAAAATCTATAAGTAGCGGAACGGATGCTTTAGGGGAAGTTACTGTAAAGTTAAAAAGAGAAGATAGAAAAGTTTTAGGAAGAGGAGTTAGTACTGACGTTATAGAAGCTAGTGCTAACGCTTATATGAATGCTTTAAATAAATAAAAAAACACCCTAAGTAGAAATTTCTATTTAGGGTATTTTTATAAGAAAAGTTTTATTAAATAATCTACTAAGAAAAAGGTAATTATAATTTGAATTGATGTAATTAAAACTAAAGCTATAGATAAAAGGATTTTATGTTTAGTAAATTCAGTATCTGATTTTAATAAAAATAAGCCTTTTACTACACCTATTATCTCTACTATAAAAAACAAAAATAAAAAAATGTATATGATTTTAGCTAACATAAGGCACCTCCAATGTTTACTAATATAATAACACTTAGGAAAAATGTTTACAAAGAAAAAGAATTTGACAAATTATTCTTAGAAATTGTATAATTGCTATAAAAATTAATATGTGTTCGGATGAAGATAGTAGGAGAGCGGTTAAAATTTAACCCACCGAAGAAGCAAATCTTTCAGGTTTAAGGACTGCTATTGGACGAGCCCTTGGAGAGACTTAAGTTTAACTTAAGCACCGAAGGAGCAAGAAATAATTATTTCGAAACTCTCAGGTAAAAGGACAGGGGATTATAAAGCTATTAGAGGTTTATTAGCTTTATTTATCTCCTCCAAATTTAAAATTTAGGAGGAATTTTTTATGCAAAATTTTTTAGAAAAACTAGATGCTATAGTATGGGGACCACCTCTTATTATACTTTTAGTAGGAACAGGTATCTTTTTAACATTTAAATTAAAATTTTTACAAGTAACAAGACTTAAGAAAGCTGTTTGTCTTATCTTTCAAAAGGATAATGATGAAAAGTCAGGAAAAGGTGATGTTTCATCTTTTGGAGCGCTTTGTACAGCTTTATCTGCAACTATAGGTACAGGTAATATAGTAGGAGTTGCAACAGCTATAAAAGCTGGAGGGCCTGGGGCACTTTTTTGGATGTGGGTTGCTGCGTTTTTTGGAATGGCAACTAAATATGCAGAAGGTGTACTTGCTATAAAATATAGAGAATTTGATAGTAAAGGAGAAGCTTGTGGAGGACCTATGTATTATATACAAAACGGTATGGGAAACAAGTGGCTTGCAAAAATCTTTGCCTTGTTTGGAGTTTTAGTAGCTTTATTTGGGATAGGAACTTTCGCTCAAGTAAAATCAATATCAGAAGCAGCAAAGACAAGCTTAAATATCCCAATAATAGTAACATCTGTAATAGTAACAGTAATCGTAGCTTTAGTTACGTTAGGTGGGATAAAGAGAATATCAAAGGTAGCTGAAAGTATAGTTCCGCTTATGGCAGGATTATATATAGTTGGAGTTGTTATAGTTATTCTTTTTAATTTAGGAAACGTTCCAAGTGCTGTGAAACTAATTATAGAGAGCGCATTTAATCCAGAATCTGTATTTGGAGCTGGAGCTGGGATTGGAATTATAGTAGTTATGCAAAAAGGGATTAGTAGAGGAGTATTTTCAAATGAAGCTGGGCTTGGAAGTGCACCTATTGCAGCAGCTGCAGCTAAGACTAATTCACCTGCAAAACAAGGACTTATATCTATGACAGGAACATTTTTTGATACTATAATAATTTGTACTATGACAGGTATAGTAATAGTTTTAACTGGAATGTATTCTTCAAATTTAGATGGGGCTCTTCTTACAACAGCAGCCTTTTCAAAAGGATTTCCTATAGCGATACTTGGAAAATATATTGTAAATATAGGACTTATATTTTTTGCATTTACAACAATTTTAGGATGGAATTATTATGGAGAAAAATGTGTTTTATACCTTTTAGGAGAAAAGGCAGTAAAACCATTTAAATATTTTTATATATTTTTAGTAGCAGTAGGTGCATTTTTATCTTTAGATACTATTTTTATAGCGGCAGATATAGTAAATGGACTAATGGCTATTCCAAACCTTATTGCAATTATTGCGTTAAGAAAAGTTGTATTTGAAGAAACAGAAAAATACTTTGAAGAGATAGATAATAAAGAAGTTTCTAGTGATTTAGAAGTCTTAGAAGTTTAAATATTAAAATGCCCTACTAACTAAATTTAGTTAGTAGGGCATTTTGATATTATTTGATTTGCTTTAAGTAAAGACTTATTACATCATCTGAATCAATTTTGTTCCATTTAATATTTTGAATTAATATAGACCTTCCAAGAGTAACGTAATGGGAAGTTCTAAACTCTAAATAATCGTTTAATACTATACTGTATTTATCAATTATAGACTCTATAGTTCTACCTGTTATTATGTGTTCTTTATAAACTTTAGAACATTCTTTAAGTAAGGGATCAAAGGAGTCTTTTTTTAAATCTATAACTGAGTGAGCTAGATGGTCAGCTATTGTGTAATCATCAAAGATAACTGTACCAAACACAGAAGGAAGCATAGCTTTAACTTCTTTTGAAAGCTTGTTTAAATTTTGCTTTAGTAAAGTAGATAAAGTTTCTGTTCCTTTAGTTTTAAATTTATTTACTTTAAGGTGCATTGAGGCTAAGTAACATTGCCTTGATATATTTGGTTTGTTTAATAAATATAAAGTATCGCCAAGTAAGGTGTAGGTATCTGGTATAGTAGAATCTATAGATATAGATTTTACTAAAGCTCGTTTTGCTTTGTTTAGATTTCCTTTGCGAATCATATCGATTGCAAATTTTCTAAGTAAAAGGGTGTTACTTACCATTATAGACCTCCATTAAATTTAATCATAAATAAATTATATCATTTACATATTTTAACATCAACGATTAATAAATCATATTGAATTTTTTTTCGTTAATTACTAAAGGAATAACTTTTTTATCTAAATTAGTTACCCTTATAAATCTATTTCCAAGTTCTATCTTTTCTATAAATGATTCTAAATTATTTTCTAAGCCTTGAACTTCTATATAAACAGTACCATCCTCTAGATTTTTACAAAAGCCAGTTAAACTTAAAGTGTTTGCATTTGAAGCTAGGAAAAACCTAAATCCTACTCCTTGAACTCGGCCGCTTGCAATTATTTCTAATCTTTTCAAAATAATCATCCTCTCTTTGTAACTTTATACTTTAATTATATTGTCAGAAAATTCGAAATACAATATAATAAAAGAAAAAACATTTTAAGGTAAAAAAGGTGGTAAATGGTATGAGAAGTTTAATTTTAATTAAACCAGATGGGGTAGAGAAAAATGTAGTCGGTAATGTTTTAAGTATGTATGAAGAAAACAACTTAAAAATAGTTGAACTTAAGATGGTTACAATAACAAAAGAATTTGCAGGAGAACACTATAAAGAACATAAGGGTAAAGTTTTTTATGATGATTTAATTAGTTTTATAACTAGAGGACCATTAGTTTGTGCTGTACTTGAAGATGGAGAGGATATTATAGAAAAGGTTCGTGCGATAAACGGAAGCACAGACCCTAAAGAAGCAGCACCTGGAACTGTTAGAGCGCTATACGGTACAGATAAAACTCAAAACTGCGTACACGCATCTGATTCTTTAGAGAGTGCAAGAAGAGAAATCGAATTATGGTTTAAATAGTAAAAAGGCTACTTTTGTAGCCTTTTTATTTTGGGAAAGTAATATAAAAAGTTGTTTTAATATTCTCTATAGAATCTACTGTTATAGTTCCCTTATGAAGGGATACTATCTTTTTTACTATAGATAAACCAAGCCCTGTTCCTTCTGAATTTCTAGATTCATCTCCTTTATAGAATCTTTCAAATATTCTAGGGATAGATTCTTTAGAAATTCCAGTTCCATTATCTGTTATTTCAAAATATATATTTTTTTCATCATTAGTTAAAGAAAGTTTTATTATAGAGTTATCATTTGAAAATTTTATGCTATTTCTTATAAGGTTTGTAAAAACGTGATAGAGTAGTTTGTTATCGCCTAGCATAACTGTGTCTTTTAAATCTAAATCAAACTCTAAGTTTTTACTTGACCAAAAGGCTTCTAAATCTAAAATAGCACGTCTTATTAATTCGTCTAATTTAAAGCTAGTTTTATCTATATTCGCCTTAGAATTATCAAGTGAAGCTAGTTTTAATAAATTATCACTAAGAGATGTAACTTGTAATACCTCTTCTTTTATAACGTTCGCATAGTAAATTCTCTCTTCGTCTGAAATATTTTTATAAGTTAATAAATCAGAGAATCCGCGGATTGCAGTTATTGGGGTTTTGATTTCGTGAGAAACATTAGATACGAATTCGTTTCTCATTTTGTCTGTTTTGTTAAGTTCAACTAACATATAATTAAAGGTGTTTGTAAGTTCTCCAATCTCGTCATTACGTTTGTTTGGAATTTGAAATTCATAGTCTCCAGAACTTACTGATTTAGTTCCAGAAGTTAAATTTTTTATAGGTTTAACTATACTCTTTGCAATGATCATATAACCTATAAGTCCAGAAGATAAGACGAAAAATATGTTTAAAAACAACCACTTATTAACCTTAACTACATCTTTTATATTAGATACACTTATAAAAAGTGCATAAGATTTATTAGAATCTTTTATATAAAAACCTGATGGAGTATCAGTTGGGAAAAAGAAGTTTAAAGAGGTATCAGGATTTAAATCCTTTTTGTTATTTAATACTTCTTCTACTAAGGAGTTTGGAACTTTTAACTCCCTATCTTTTTTACTAGATTCAAATAAAAGTCCAGATTTATCGTAAATAGCAACTCCTGTAATAGGGTAAAAGGTCATATTCATAAAGTTATCAATAATATCATATTCAGAAGATTTATAAAGCTTGTAGATATTTTCTATAGAAGTATCTAAATCGCTTTGAAGGTGAGACTTTATATCGTCATAATGAATCTTTGAAGTAATAAAAAATGATAAAATCATAGAAATAAAAATTACGCAAAAAAAGCTAAAAACTAATTTGAAATAAATATATTTTTTAAAATTAAATATCATCTTTTAGTTTGTAACCAAGTCCACGAATAGTTATTATTTTAATACTTGAATCTGTTAGTTTTTCGCGTAATCTTTTTATGTGAACGTCAACTGTTCTATCGTCTCCATCATAATCAAATCCCCAAATAGATTCTATAAGTTCATTTCTTGTAAAAACCTTTTGAGGGAAACTTGCAAGCTTGTAGAGAAGTTGAAATTCTTTTAAAGGGATATCTATTTCAGAGCCGTTTAAAAGGAGAGTGCATTTATTATAGTCTAGAACCATCTCTTTTAGGGTGATTACTTTATTTGATACCTTCATATATCTTTTTAAAAGTGCATTAACTCTTAAAATAAGTTCAGTAATATCAAAAGGTTTAACTAAATAATCATCACTTCCAGTATTAAAAGCTTGGATTTTATCTGTTATTTCGCCTTTTGCAGTAAGGATAAGGATTGGTATATCGAGTAATTCTTTTATTTTTGAAGTTAACTCTATACCATTTAATTTTGGCATCATAATATCTATTATAGCTATATCGACTTGGCTTTCTTCTAAAATATTTAAAGCTTCTATTCCATTACTTGCAAGTAAAACATTATAATTTTCTTTTTTAAGTACTGTATATAATAAATTTCTTATATTTTTATCATCATCAACTACTAAAATATTAATCAAAATAATCACTCCTTTAAAAATTTAAGAAGTGGCACAAAAAATACCACTTCTTAAGTATAACTTATTTATTCTGAGCGTAAAGCATCTATAGGTAATAATTTTGAGGCTTTGTTTGCAGGAGTTATTCCAAATACTACTCCAACAAATACAGAGAATAGAAGTCCAAAAGATACTACTCCCCAAGATATACCAGAACTTACACCTAAAACTGAGTTAAAGGCTAAGGAACCTAAAACTCCAAGTAATGAGCCGATAATTCCACCGATTAAACTTATAACTATAGATTCAATTAAGAATTGAATAAGAATATCACGTCTCTTTGCACCGAGTGCTTTTCTAATTCCAATCTCTCTTGTTCTTTCAGTTACAGAAACTAGCATTATATTCATAATTCCTATTCCTCCAACTAAAAGTGAGATACCAGCAATAACACCTACAGTTGTTTTCATAGTGTCTTGCATTTGGTAGATAGTATCTAAGATTTGTTGTTGATTTATAAGCTTATAATCTTCTTTATCATCGAAGTTTTTATTAAGCTTGTTTTCAATAGATGTCATAGTGTTATCTATAATAGAATCATCTTTAACATTTAGATACATAGTGCTAACGTAAGGGTTTTTGATTATACGACTAGCAGAAGAGATCGGCATATAGATTTGTTTGTCAGATGCAGTTAAATCTGCACCAGAAGTTTCAAGAATTCCTATAACTTTATACTTTATACCATTTATAGTTATGTGCTTTCCTATAGGGTCTACAAAGCCAAATATTTCTTTAGATATAGTGCTACCTAAAACGCACACCTTTGAATTGTATTTTACATCGACATTTTCTATAAGCCTTCCAGAACTTAATTTCTTATTTTGAAGTGAAAAAAAGTCTTTATCAGTTCCTGTAATAGAAACTGTTTCGTTGTAATTTTCATATCTTACGTTACTTGCACCTGAAACAGATGCAGATACATCTTTTACGTTAGAAAGGTTTTTATATTTTAAGGCATCATCATAAGATAACTGTTCGCCAGGGTCTTTTGATGATATCATAACGCTTATAAGATTTGAGCCTAAGCTGTCTAATTGTTCATTTACACTTGAAGTCATTGAGTTTGCAACAGAGACTAAAAGTGTAACTGATAATACACCTATTATTATTCCAAGCATAGTTAAAAGAGAACGCATCTTGTTTGAAAGAAGCTGCTTAAATGCTAGCTTGAAACTTTGAACTACCCCCATTTTTAATCCTCCATTCCTTCGTATAAAACGCCGTCTTTTATTCTAATTATTCTTTTTGCCTTTTTTGCAACTTCCATATCGTGAGTGATCATAACTACTGTACGGCCTTCTTCGTTTAATGATTTTATTAGATTCATGATATCTTTACTAGTTTTAGTATCTAAAGCACCAGTAGGTTCGTCGCAAAGAAGTATTTCGGGGTTTGTGCAAATAGCACGTGCTATAGCAACCCTTTGCTGTTGACCTCCTGAAAGTTGAGTTGGAAGGTGGTTTGCTCTTTCTTTTAAACCTACCTTTTCTAAAGCATTACGCGCGCGAGTAAGTCTTTCTTTTGAAGATATACCGCTATAGATAAGAGGCAATTCAACATTTTCTAGAGCGCTAAGCTTCGGTAAAAGGTTAAATTGCTGAAAGATAAAACCTATTTTTTTATTTCTGATTTCTGATAATTTGTTATCTGAAAGAGTTAATACGTCAAAACCATCTAATATGTAAGTTCCGCTATCAACTTTATCAAGGCAGCCTATAAAATTCATAAAGGTAGATTTTCCAGACCCAGAAGGACCTACAATAGAAATAAAATCTCCTTTTTGAACAGTTAAGGTTATATCGTTTAAAACATGAAGAGTTTCGTCTCCCATATGGTAAGTTTTATTAACATTTTCTATTTTTATAACTTCGTTTGCCATAATTTTTACCTCCTACTTATTCATAAATGGAGGAGCCATTTGGTTAGAAGTTTTAGCTAAAGTAGGTAATTGTACTTTATCGCCTTTATTTAGACCTTTTGTAATTTCTATATAATCATCGTTATGAATTCCTGTAGTAACTTTGATTTCTTTAGAGTCTTCAGGGTTTATAACGTAAGCTGTTCCATCATCTTTTAAGTTTATAGCTTCTATAGGAACAAATAGAACGTCCTTTTTGTTTTCTGTAGTTATAGTAGAAGTTCCTGTCATTCCGTCTTTAAGACCTTTGATATCTTTATTTAAAGATACAGTGACAGGGTAAGAAGTAACTCCATTTACTACGTTTCCTTTTTCAGATATATCTTCGATTTTACCTTTGTAAGTTTTATCTGGGAAGGCATTAATATCGATATTTACAGTTTGATCTTTTTTTAAGTTAACAACGTCTAGTTCATCTACTGACATTTGAAGCTTTAAATCTTTAAAATCAGGATTTACTTGACTTTTAGGAACAGCAACAGAAGAAGCAGAAACTTGAACTTTAAGGTCTCCTTTTTCTACAGTTGCAGTTTGATAAACGTTAGTGTTTTTATCTTTAGAGTCTTTTGATTTAGAAAGTGCAGCGTAAGACACACCCCCTATAGCAATTACTCCGATTACTACTGTTATTATTATATTTTTTATGCTTTTATTCATTTAAAAACCTCCTAAAATGATTTGCTTTTGTAAATAGTATAAAAGCTATATTAACTAAATATGAACTAATTAATAGTTTAAGTAAATTAATTAAAATTTATTCTAAAAATAATTAAGAAGGAGAATAATTTGTAGAAAATAAAATAAGAGAAGGGGAGAGGAGTAAAGAAAAAAAGGATGTCTTAAATTTAAGACATCCTTTTAGATATTATGAACGAACCTTTATCCAAGCTTGATCATATAATTTTAAAGTTTCAGCATTTAAATCTTTAAATACTACTGATTTTTTTAGTTCTTCTTGAGTTGGGTATTGAGCTTTAACTTCATCTGGAAGCATATTAAATGCATCTGTTATAGGAGTTTGATATCCTATATACTCAACGTTTTTAAGAGCATTTTCGGGTTTACATAAGAAGTTTATAAACTCTTCAGCTTCTGTTTTGTGTTTTGAACCTTTAGGGATACATAAACCGTCAAACCATTTATTAGTTCCTTCTTTTGGAACTACGTATTTTAATTCAGGGTTTTCTTTTATGATATATTGTGCATCACCTGACCAAACAGGGGCTAAAGCAGCGTTTCCACCTATCATAGCATCTTTAACTTCATCTACCATATAAGCTTGAACTAAAGGTTTTTGTTCTTCTAAAGTTTTTCCAGCTGCTGCGATTTCTTTAGGGTTTGTTGAATTCATTGAATATCCTAGCTTTTTTAAACCTATAGCCATAGAATCTCTTACAGAGTCAAACATTATTATTTGACCGCTATAGTCTTTATCCCAAAGGATATCCCAGCTGTTTACTGGCTTTTTAACCATTTCAGGGTTATATACTATTCCAATAGTTCCCCACATATAAGGAACTGAGTATTCGTCTTTAGGGTCGTAAGATAATTTTTTAAATTCATTTCCAACGTATTTGTAGTTTGGAATATTATTAAAATCGATCTTTTCTACTAAGTTTTCTTTAATCATTTTTTCAATCATATAATCAGATGGAACTACGATATCATATTCACTTGAACCACCTTTAACTTTAGTGTACATAGTTTCATTTGTATCGTAAGTATCGTATGTAACGTCAATACCAGTTTCTTGTTCGAATTCTCTTATTAGATCTTCGTCTATATAATCTCCCCAGTTATAAACGTTAAGTTTACGTTTTTCACCAGTATTTTTATCGCCAGCACAACCGGCAAAAAGTCCAACAGCTAATATAGCACTTAATGCTAAAGCACTTAAAACCTTAAGCTTTTTCATTTACTTCACCTCTTATATTTGATTTTCTGTTAACTAGTAGTAGTAAGATTAAAACTACTGCAAACATTATAGTAGATAATGCATTTATTTCAGGTTTAATACCACGTCTTGCCATAGAGTAGATTTCTATTGAAAGATTTGTTACGCCAGGTCCTGTAGTGAAGAAACTTATAACAAAATCATCAATAGACATAGTAAATGCCATTAAAAATCCAGCGAATATACCAGGTTTGATTTGAGGAAGTATTACCTTTCTAAAAGCATAAAAAGGAGTAGCCCCTAAATCAAGTGCAGCTTCTGTAGTGTTTTGAGGAAGCTGTCTAAGCTTTGGTAATACAGAAAGTATTACATATGGTATATCAAAAGATATATGAGCTAAAAGCATAGTATTAAATCCAAATTTAAAGTTAAAGAATATAAATAAACTCATAAGTGCAACCCCAGTAACTATATCAGGGTTTAAAATTGGAAGATTATTTATATTTAGAAGAAGCTTTCTTTTACTTCTTCTCATATTGTTAATTCCGATAGCTGTAATAGTTCCAACTATAGTTGCAATTACAGATGCTATTAAAGCTATTAAAACAGTGTAATATAGAGCTTCCATCAATCTAGCATTTTGAAATAATTTCTCGTACCATTTTAAAGAGAAGCCTCCCCATTTACCCATTGATACAGAATCGTTAAATGAATAAACCATTAAAGTAACAATAGGTGCATATAAAAACACAAAAATAATTCCAAGATAAAATCTTTTAATAAATTTTTCGATTCCTCTTACCATATATGAGCACCGCCTTCTTCGTTATCATCATCAAATCTTGACATAATAGCCATAGAGATAAGAATTATAATCATAAGCACAATTGCAAGAGCTGAACCGAAGTTCTTATCGCTCATTGTTGTGAATTGTTGTTCTATAACATTACCTATAAGCATTTCTTTTCCGCCACCTAAAAGTTTTGGTATAACGAAAGTTGATACAGCAGGCATAAATACCATAGTTATTCCTGAAATTACACCAGGAATACTTAAAGGGAAAATTACCTTTGTAAATATTTGCTTTTTAGTAGCTCCTAAATCAGAAGCTGCATTTATAAGGTTTTGATCCATTTTTGATAAAACAGTATAAATAGGTAATATCATAAATGGTAAGAAGTTATAAACCATTCCTAAAAGTGTAGCTGCATCCGTATATAAAATTTGAACAGGTGCAATTCCAAACACATTAAGTAAGCCGTTTAATATACCGTTTCTTCCAAGAATAGGAAGCCAAGCGTAAGTTCTAAGTAAGAAGTTCATCCACATTGGTAGTATAAAAAGCATAATAACTATATTTCTTTTTCTTTCGTCCATTTTTGAAATGATATATGCAACTGGATATCCTAAAACTAAACAGATAGCAGTTGAGATAAATGCAAGCCAAACTGAACGGATATAAATTTCTGCATATTGCTTTTGAAACATTCTTTGGAAGTTTTCAAAAGTGAAGCTGTAGCCACTTCCTGAATCTTTAGTAAAACTAAAGAATAATACCATAATCAGAGGAACAATTATAAAAAGGGCAGACCATACTATATAAGGATAAGCTGCAAAGCTTCTTCTCTTACTATTCATTGTCAGGTACCTTTTCCATAACGTGTATGTCTTCAGGGTATATATCTAATCCAATAACTGAACCTTCCTCTGCTGATTTAGTATTGTGGATTAGCCATTCTTTTTCAGAGTTTTCAAGTTTAACAACCATCTCATAATGAACACCTTTAAAGATTACTGAAAGTACAGTTCCTTTAAGCATTCCTTTTTCTTTTGGAACCATCTTTAAATCTTCAGGTCTTATTACAACTTGAACTGGAGTATTTTCACCAAAGCCTCCGTCTACGCACTCAAAAGTAGTTTTTAAAAACTCAACTTCGTAATCTTTAATCATAGTAGCATCAACTATATTACTTTCACCTATAAAGTCTGCAACAAAGGCATTACTAGGTTCGTTATATATATCTTGAGGAGTTCCCATTTGTTGGATTTCTCCTTTGTTCATAACTACTATAGTATCTGACATAGTAAGTGCTTCTTCTTGGTCGTGAGTTACAAATATGAATGTAATTCCAAGTCTTTGTTGAATATTTTTAAGTTCTAATTGCATCTCTTTTCTAAGTTTAAGGTCTAACGCACCTAAAGGCTCATCTAGAAGTAAAACTTCAGGTTCATTAACAAGAGCACGAGCGATAGCAACCCTTTGTTGTTGACCTCCACTTAAAGAATCTATCTTTCTTTTTTCAAAGCCACTTAAAGCAACTAATCTAAGCATTTCAGTAACTTTTTCATCTATTTCTTTTTTTGATTTCTTTTTTATTTTTAGTCCAAAAGCTATATTTTCATACACGTTCATATGAGGAAATAAAGCATACTTTTGGAAAACTGTATTTACTGGTCTTTTGTAAGCTGGAAGATCTTTAATATCTTTTCCTCCAAATAAAACTTCACCATTATCAGCTGTTTCAAAACCTGCGATTATTTTAAGAGTAGTAGTTTTACCACATCCACTAGGTCCAAGTAAAGTTAAAAACTCATTTCTCTTAATATTTAAATCTAAGCACTTTAATACCTCATTATCTCCATACGTCTTCTTTATACCTTTTAGCTCTAAAATATTATCGTTCATATTGAAACACCTCTTTCTAACAAATAACTAAAATGATGGGGGAGTACTTATCCAAATAATCTTCGCCATCGTTTTTCCTGGATTAGATATCCAGTGGTTATATTTTGGTTTAAAGTAAAAGGATTCTCCTTTTTTTACTTTATAGTTTTTATCACCTAAGTGAAGAATAATACTTACGTTTAAGACATATCCAAACTCTTCACCTTCATGGGGTTCTTCCTCCATGTATCTACCACCTGATTCTAAAGTAAGCATAATTGGTTCCATTTCATTTTTCTGTGCATTTGGAACTAACCATTTAAGCTTGTACTTTAATTCATCATTTTCAGTTTCGAACATATCATCAGGGGAGTAAGTAATTCTTTCCTCGCCTTTTTCACTAAAGAATTCAGTTAAATCTGAACCTAAAATTTCTAAAATATCAACTAAGGTTGCTATTGATGGTGAGGTTAAGTCGTTTTCTATTTGAGATATGAAACCTTTAGATAATTCACATCTATTTGCTAATTCTTCTTGAGTAAGGGCTTTAGCCACTCTAAGGCTTCTTATTTTTTCTCCGATTTCCACCAAATATTCACCTTCCTAACATAAATATAAGTTTTACTAAACTAAAAGTTTAAGTTTACTAAACAAACACAATAAATTATAATGATTTTCTTAAAAAAAATCAATATATTTTTAGAAAAAAGTTTTAAAAATATTCCTCTTAAAGATAAGCAGATAGAGGAGTCTAAGAATTATGTTATTATATGGGTTTAATAAAAACGAAAAAAAAGTTTAGAAATACTAAGGATTATAAAAAAGTTTAAAATGTACAAAATTAACTATTTATCAGTAAAAAGAGAGTTATCTAAAAGAAATAACAAATCTAATAAATAAAAGTAATATTAATGTATAGAAAACATGTACATTTATTTGTTATAATAAAATAAGGATTATGGTATAGAGAAATTTAGTAAAAGGGCATAGTTTTGGAAGGTGGTAATTATGTTACAGAATAATAATCTGTATAGAAGAAATGGAAAAAAGGTATATATAAAGCAACCGGAATTTAATGAGATGAGTTTTGTTAAAGAGTTATGGGCGGATAAAGAAACAATGGAAGGAATAGGGGGAGTTTACGACTTTTCTAGAAACAAGTGGGAAATGTTTTATAAAAAGATGGTTTCTCCAACTGACGGTAAAAACTTTTATTGTTTAATTTATAATTACAGAGATAAGCCTGTAGGAGAAGTTAGCTTTCATGGTTATGATTCTTCTACAAGTGTTGCACGTTTTAATGTAAAAATATTAGCTAGTCAAAGGAAAAAAGGTTTTGGAGAAGAAGCTGTTAGATTACTTTTAGAGTATTACTTCCAAGAATTTGGTGGAAAAATAATTATGGATAACATAATAACTGATTCTGGTGTAGAACTTGGGAAGAAATTAGGTTTTGAGGAAATTAGAAAAAATGCTAATAACAGCATTACTATGAGAGTTTCAAGAGATACATTTTTAAGAACAGAAAAGTGTACTAAAACGAATATAGAAATTCTTGTAACATCTGATATGAACATATTAGATTACACTATGCCAATAGAAATTTTCAAAAAAGCAAATAAGATAATGGGAAAAGAAATTTTCAATATAAAAAGTATACCTATGGAAGAAACTATAAATAAAGAATCGGAAATATATTATAACTTAAGTAATGAAAATAAAGAAAATCCAAATATTCTTATAATTCCAAGTGGTGCAAAGAATAATATATACAAAAATAAAGATTATATTTTAGATTATATATTATCAAGATATAATGAATGCGACTTTATCTGTGCTATAGAGGAAGGGATTACTTGTTTAGCATTATGTAGAGAACTAGATGGAATGCTTATACCAAAGGGAGAGTGGATTAAAAGTATAGAATCTACTTATATAGAAAACTGTAGAGAAGTAAATAAAAATTTTACAGATAACGGAAAGATAATGTTAAGTACTAACATTATGGGAAGTTTAGAACTTTATCTAAATTTAATCAAAAAAGTTGGTGGAAGAGACTTAGAACAAAAAATGGAAAAAGAAATAGGAATAAAAAATAAGAGCTAGAATTTAATTCTAGCTCTTATTTTTTAGAAAATGTTGAAACTATAATAGAAACTATATCTTTAACAGTATCTATATGACTAGTTAAGTTATCTTTCATAACTATAGCTTCAGCTGTAGCTTCTGTAGCTACATTGCTGATATCTTTAACATTATCTGATATATCTTTTGTATTTTTAAGTGTGCTATCTAGGTTATCTTTATTATCTTCAAGCAATTTGTTTACGTTTGTTAGTACTTTTAATAGTTTAAATAAAACAAGAATTAAAACTATTAAAGCTACTATTCCAAGTATTGCAAGTAAGATATCAAATAGCACAGAAACATTTATATACATAAAATTATACCTCAGTTGTTTCTTCTACTTTTTCTTCTTCACTTACATTTTCAGTATTTTCTTTTTTTGAATCTAAATAATCTTTGATTTTAGCTTTAGCTTCGTTAAGATTGTTCTTTGTAGTTTCAGTAGCTTCTATAGCTTTAGCTTTAACTTTATCTGAAACTTCGTTTGCACAACCTTTGATATCATCTCTAGTTTCTTTTCCTGATTTTGGAGCGAATAATATTCCGCTTATTGCACCTAGTGCAGAACCAGCAGCTAACCCAATCGCTACAGTTTTAGCTTTCTTTCTGTTTTCTTTTCTAGCTTTTTCTCTCTTTTTTTGTTCTATTAATTTTGATAAATTCATAATAAAACCTCCCATCAATTTTATATGTAATATTTATTATCTCTATTATAACCTAGCAAAATAAAAATTAGTTAAATAAATGGTACATTTAAAAAAATATTCATACTATTCCAAATTTTTATTGTATAGTGTAAAATTATATTAGACAATCTGTGAAAAAATAGGAGGAAATATGAAGAAGGAAACTAAAAACTTTTTAGGGATTTTAGTTATAGTTTTACTTATTTGTTTAATTGTTACCGTAATTAACAACAAAGATGGTACAAATAGTAAGGAAGTGAAGATAGCTAAAAATTTTATAAGCGAATTATCTAAAGAAAAAATAATTCAATCTGATTATAAAGAGAATACAGATTTCAAAGTTACAATAAAAGATGATAAAGAAAATGATAAAAAAATATATGAGTTAGACAATGAAACTTTTATGGTGAAAATAAATGAAAATTATGAAGTGATTAACTTCGTAGATAAGATCAAATCTTCTAACATTAAAAGTATATCAGAAGAAGAAGCTATTAAAATAGCTAAAAAATACATAAAAGAAATAGACGATTCAGATTATAAATTCGATAAAGTGATAGAACAAACTAGAAAAGATTCTGTATCGTATTATTCTATAAGTTTTAAAAGGTACGACGAGGGATATCCTTACTTTTCGTCAGATGTGATTTTAAATATAGATAAAAGTAATGGTAAGCTTGAAGGTTACCTTAATAATTCAGGTAAGACTAAACACGGTAAAGTAAATATAAAAATATCAGAAGATGAGGCAAAAGAAAAATGCTTAAAAGCTTTTAATAGTATGTTAAAAGATGGAAAGGTTATAGATAAAGTTTACTTAGCTTACGGAGAAAGCAGAGAAAACTTAGAGAATTTAGAACTTTCTTATATAGTAAATGTAAAAGGAAAATTAGAAACTGGTGAAGAAAAGCAGTTTACATATTTTGTGTCTGCAAGTTCTGGTGAAATAATTAATAGTTTTAGTAATAGAGTAGAAGAGATTAAGAGTAAATAAAAAGGATGCTTAAAGCATCCTTTTTTTAATCCCACTCAGTTGTGTTTTTAAGTCCTGGTATATTTGAAGCTTTGAAAATAGGATCTTTTATTCCCATTTTCTTTTGCTGTCTGTAGTCATCTAATACTCTAAATGCAATATTACCAAGTAATGCTATTGCAATTAAGTTAACGATAGCCATTAAGCCCATGAATACATCAGCTAGGTTCCAAACAATTTGTAAGTTAGCGATAGCGCCTAAGAATACCATAACTACAACAAACGCTCTGTAGATGAATAGGTAAACTTTCTTTTCTGTTAAGAACTCTATGTTAGATTCTCCGTAGTAGTAGTTACCAACAATTGAACTGAAGGCAAATAATAATATACAAACTGCTATAAATGTGTTACCCCAAGATCCGACTTGCGCACTTAAAGCGTTTTGAGTTAATTGAATTCCTTCAAATGGAGAATTAAAGTAATCTACACCTGATAAAAGAATTATAAAAGCAGTACAACTACAAATTATAATAGTATCTGTAAATACTCCTAAAGTTTGTATTAAACCTTGTTTTACAGGGTGAGAAACTGTAGCTGTTGCAGCAGCGTTTGGCGCACTACCCATACCAGCTTCGTTTGAGAATAATCCTCTCTTAACACCGATTAAAACAGCACCACCTAAAGTACCACCTGCAAATTCTTTTATACCAAATGCATTTTCAAATATTAATGCAAATACTTTTGGTAATTCAGTTATATTCATTATAATTATAAAAAGTGCAACTAGTATGTAAGCTATAGCCATTATTGGAACTAAAACTTCTGAAACTTTTGCAACCCTTTGAACTCCACCAAAAATTACGAATATAGTAACTAAAGTTAAAAGTACAGCTACTACTATTTTATCAACACCGAATGCTGAGTTAAAAGCACTTGCAATAGTGTTTGATTGAACTGAGTTAAATACTAGTCCAAATGATATTGTAATTAAGATTGAGAAGATTACACCCATCCATCTCTTTCCTAAAGCTTTTTCCATGTAGTAAGCAGGTCCACCTCTAAATGAACCGTCAGGGTTCTTCTCTTTGTAAACTTGAGCTAAAGTTGACTCAACAAAGCTTGAAGCTGCACCTATAAGTGCGATTAACCACATCCAAAAAATAGCACCAGGTCCACCTACTGATATTGCAATTGCAATACCTGCTAAGTTTCCTGTACCAACTCTTGAAGCTGTACTTATACAGAAAGCTTGGAATGAAGATATTGTACCTTTTTCTTTTTTGCCGCCAATACCGTCACCTAATAATCTGAACATTTCTTTTATGTATCTAAACTGGACGAATTTAGTCTTCCATGTGAAATATACGCCTAGTACTAATAGCATTGCTATAAGTATATATGTCCATAAAAAGTCGTTAAATGATGTAATGATATTATTAATTATGTTCATAATTGCCTCCTCTAAAAATTTTATTATTTCAATAGTATCTAAACACATTTTATAACAAAAAAAGTAAAAATGCAAGAAAATACTACAAAAACTTCAAAGCTATAAAAAAATATAGCATAATTAGTTAAAAACAAGGAAATACTAAGTAGTTATGCAAGAAGTGATTTATGATTATTCATAAGGAAGAAAAATAAAACACTGCTACTATTATTGTAGCAGTGTTTTATGAAGAATTAATGTAAATTCAGTGAAAACTAATTAGCTTTTGGTGGGTTATTTGGAGTTTTTGGAGGAGTTACGTTTGTGCCTCCAGCTGTTGTTCCACCAGTTGGTGGAGTAGTTTGCGGAGGAGTTTCTCCAGTTCCACCTGTAGAAGGAGGATTTGTATTATCTCCAGTTTCAGGTGGTTTTACATTTTCATCTGGCTTATTATCTTTGTTTTCATCTGGTTTTTGTTCATCTTTTGGTTTTTCTGGTTCTGCTGGTGCAGTTGTGTTATCTTGCGAAGTCGGAAGATAGAACTTGCTATCTAAAGCTCCCATATAAGGATTTGGACAATTAATAAATATTTTATTAGTTAATAATCCCGAAGGAGTATTAGGACCTGCAAGCATACCGTTTGCTGAGTTTACTTTTGCGCTTACGTGAGTTTCACAGTAGCTAGTAGGCTCAGTTCCAGCTATAAATAACTCGTTATAAACTCCTCTTGTGTATTCGCCACCTTGAGCGTTTTTACAAAGGTCAGTAGCTAGTTCACCAGATACGCTACAGATAGGAACTTCAACTATACCAGAAGGTCTTTTTATATCTGTAGTACTTAAGCCTTCGTTAGCGTAGCTCATGATTTTACCCCAAATGCTAGCAGCAGTTGAACTGTTTCTTCCAGCTGGAAGCATTTTGTTATCATCTCTACCGAACCAAACAGCTCCGCTATAGTGAGGAGTAAGTCCTGCAAACCATAAATCTTTACTGTCTGTAGTAGTACCAGTTTTACCAGCTACAGGCATTGAACCGAACTTAGCTCCACCTGCGTTGTAGCTTATAGGACCTTTCATCATATCGTAAACTATATAAGCTGCTTGAGGTGAAAGGATTTGTTTAGATTCTTTTTTAGATTCTAAAATAACTTTACCAGAAGCATCTTTAACTGTAGTGTATAATCTAGGTTTTACGTATTTACCGTCATTTCCAAAAGTACCTAAAGCAGCAGCCATAATATAAGGGTTACCACCGTCTATATCGTTAGGATCGTTATTAAACTGACCTAAGGCAGTTGCTGACATTGTATTTTTTGATTCTTTATTAAATTTAAGTCCGAACTCTTCACCGTAAGAAGTACCAGTTTCAGGGCCTACTTTAAGCTCTGTTAAGTAAGCACCAACGTTACTTGAATACTTAAGTGAGTCACGAAGCGGAATAAGACCTTTATATTGGTCTGGTGAGTTCTTAGGACTAAAGTGGTAAACAGATTTTGGAATAGGAGCATCGTAAATTGTGCTACCTGCTGTCATAACTTTAGTATCTATAGCAGGACCGTATACTGTAAGAGGTTTTACAGCAGAACCTACAGGGTTTAAAGCTGTATAAGCTCTATTTAGTGATTGAGCTCCTTGCTCGCCTCTACCTCCAACCATAGCTACAACTTCACCTGTTTTGTAATCAATAACAGTTGCGGCAGCTTGAACTAAAGGTGTTCCATCTTTATCAACTTGATCGTAACCTGCTAAATTAAAGTTTGAATAATTATTAAGAACTTGTTGAGTATGTTCTTGTAAATCTTTATCCATAGTAGAGTGAATAACTAAACCACCAGTTGAGATTAAAGAATTAACTTCTTCATCGCTGTACTTGTATTTAGCTTTTAAATCAGCTTTAACTTGATCTAAAGTTGCATATAAGAAATCTTCGTGAGGTAACTTATATGTTTTTTTAGAAGATTTAAATTTAAGTTTTCCATTATCTAAATCTTTTATTGCTTTATCGTATTCTTCTTTTGAAATAAAGCCAAGTTCATTCATTTTAAATAAAACAGTTTTAGTTCTGTTTAGATATCTTGAAGGATCTTTTTTAGCGGCTTCAGTAAAAGGACTGTAAGCTGTAGGTGCTTGAGTTATACCCGCTAAGAAAGCACTTTGTATAAGATTTAAATCTTTTGCTGGTTTGTCAAAATACATTTCTGCACCAGCTCCAGCACCGTAAGCTACTCCCCCTACAGGGTAAGAGTTAAGGTATGCTGTTAAGATTTGATCTTTAGTAAGTGATTTTTCAAGTTCTAAAGATAGGTACATCTCTTTGACTTTTCTTTCGATTGATTGTTCGTTAGTTAAAAGTGTATTTTTAACTAATTGTTGAGTAAGAGTAGAACCTCCTTGAAGGCCACCCTTTCCAGTTAGTTTATATACTATACTGTGAAAAGTTGCACCTAAAAGTCTTTTAGGGTCAACGCCGTGGTGGTCGTAAAACCTTTCATCTTCAATTGCAACTATTGCATTTTTTAAGTTTTTCGGAATTTGATCTGATTTTAAAGGTGTTCTGTCCTCTTTACTGTTAAGTTGAGTCCAGTATTTATCGTTTCTATAAGTAAATTTAGCTGTTTGTTCGTTTGAAAGAACTTTATTTACATCTACAGGTGGAGTGTTTTTGATTATTGCAATTACAAAACCTAAACCTACAACTATAGAAGCTAAAAATAAGAAAAGAGCCGATAAACCTATCCATTTAAAAACTTTCTTTTTTCCTTTTTTAGTTTTTTTGCCTTTAGTAGAAGTTTTACTTTTAACTGAAGGCGGCTTTTTTGTATTATTCATAGACTTTTCCTTTGCTTTCATTGAATTATCTTGAGGTAGTTTAGTGGAAATATCTTTTGTACTTTCAGAAAGTGTATTTTTAGTTTCTGCTATGTTTTTATTTTTTGCAGAACTTTTTACGACCTTTGAAGTATTATTTGGAAGTTTAGTAGGAGAGTCCTTTTTAGTAAATTTAATTTGCTTTGATTGGGTATTTTTTTTAGATGCTTCTTTTAAAGGACTTTTTTTAGTACCTTTAGTATTTTTCTTTTTTGAGGTACTATTTTTAAAAGCTTGGCTTTTGCTAGATTTCCTACTATTCTTTCCCTTAGAGTTTTTCCTACCTGCCATCTTTCCCTCCCAATTAAATTTTAAATTAATAAATATAATTATTCATTATAGCATAATTATAATATGACTAGAATAATAACTCAATATAAAGGTGAAATATGGATTACTACACAAGACCTAAACGAAAAAATAAAAAATATAAAAAGATTATACTATTAAGTATCGCCATATTTATTATTTTTAACTTAATAATATTAGTTTTTGATAAAAAAGTTATGCCATCAGTTTTAGCTATATCAGAGACTACTATGAGAAATGAAACTATAAAAATAATAAATGAAACTACTCTTGAAGTTTTTAATGAGGAGTTTGGTGATAATGGTATAGTACAAATTTCAAAAGACTCTAAGGGTAATATTTCTTTAATTCAAGCAGATACATTAAAAATGAATAAATTAAGTGCAGAAATCGCAACAAGATGCAATAAAAAATTCGAAGAATTAGGTGAAAATGGAATAGAAGTTCCTTTAGGATGGATGACAGATAACAGTGTATACTATAATTTAGGTCCGATGATAACTATTCAAATGGAGCCACTTGGAAACATAGAAACATCCTACGAAAGCGCCTTTGAGGGAGCTGGGATAAATCAGACAAGGCATAAGATTTATTTAAAGGTAAAAGCTAGAATAAAGATAATTATTCCAATGTATAGTGAAGAGATAGAAGTACAAGCTTAAGTACCACTTTCAGAAGTTATAATAGTAGGAAATATTCCTGATACTGCAATAGACTTTGGTGGTGGAATAAAAACAACTGCAAAATAAAATGAGATGTTTATTTAAACATCTCATTTTTAAATTACTATTTAGTTTCCCAGTTAAATACGTAAGGAATATTTCTGTAGTGATCTCCGTAATTTAATCCGTATCCTACAACAAATAAATCTTCTATTTCAAAACAACAATAGTCTGGTGTTAAATCTACTTTTCTTCTTGAAGGCTTATCTAAAAGAACACAAGTCTTAACAGAAGCTGCACCTAATTTTTTTACGTGGTTTACTACGTATTCCATAGTGTATCCAGTATCTACGATATCATCTACTATTAATACATCATATCCTTCTATGTTATCTGGAATATCATTTACAACTTGAACGTTACCTGTGCTAGTTTCGCTGTGTCCGTAGCTTGAAGTAGTCATAAATCCTATTTTAGCTTTAGTATCTATGCTTCTAACTAAATCAGCTGCATAAATAAAGCTTCCTCTTAATAATGAAAGAACATAAAGATTTTTATCTTTATAATCTTCTGTTATAACTTTTCCTAGTTCGTCAATTCTGTTTTGTATTTCTTCTTTTGAAAAAAGAATATTACGCTTATTATTTTCCATTTAAATTCCCTCCAAGTAATATTATGTATAAGTATTTATGTATTAAATTTTTCTATAGATTAATAATATAAAAATACTGTAAATTAAGACAAAAATCAAGTCTTATATTTTCTGTGATTGTTTACTTTTAAACTTTAATAGAGTAGAATTAAAGGCATTCAGAATAGTTTTTTATTAATCGAGGTGATATTAATGATACATGGAAATATAGAAGGTGTTAAAAATTCAGTTTTAAGTGAACTTGAAGACTTATATAAAGTAAAGGTACTTAAAGACGAAGTTTGTTCAGATGGAATTATAGACACCATTTCAAGATTATCTAGTCAAATTGAAAGGGAAATAAGTGTAGCTATTGATAGAAAAGGTAAAGTTCAATCAGTTGCTATAGGTGACTCTACTTCAGTAGAACTACCACTTTTAGATATAAATGAAAAGAGACTTTCAGGAGTACGTGTGATTCACACTCACCCAAACGGATTTAGTAACCTTTCAGCACTAGATTTAACTGCGCTTTTAAAATTAAAACTTGATGCGATAGTTGCAATAGGAGTAAAAAATGGAGAAGCTTTTGATTTTTCTTTTGCTAATTTAACTGTATATAATGATAAATTAGTTTTTGAGGAAATGAACAACATAAGCTTTAACGAATTATTTTCTATAAATATATTAGATAGAGTAAGACATGCAGAAAGTCTTATTAAAGAAAACGAAGTAGAAGAAGATTTAGGAGAAAAAGCTATCCTTGTAGGTTCTGATACTAGAGAAAGTTTAGAAGAACTTAAAGAACTTACAAAAGCTTGTGAGATTCCTGTTATTGATTCAGTTTTTCAAGGTAGAAGCAAAATAGACCCTGCCTTTTATATAGGAAGAGGAAAGGTTTTAGAGATAGCGCATCTTAGACAAACAGAAAGAGCTAACGTAATTATTTTTGATGACGAACTTTCAGGTTCACAAGTTAGAAATTTAGAAAATGCAATAGGAGCTAAAGTTATAGATAGAACTACTCTAATCCTTGAAATCTTTGCTAGAAGAGCAAAAAGTAGAGAAGCTAAGATTCAAGTAGAACTTGCACAACTAAAATATAGAATGAGTAGACTTACAGGTCTTGGAACTGTGCTTTCAAGAACTGGAGGAGGTATAGGAACTAAAGGTCCTGGAGAAAAGAAATTAGAAACAGATAGAAGACATATAAGAGAAACTATATACGACCTTAATCAAGAGCTTAAAAAGGTTAGAAAAAATAGAGAAATCCAAAGAGAGAAAAGAAACAAAGAAAGTATACCTAAAGTATCTTTAGTAGGTTACACAAACGCTGGTAAATCAACTCTAAGAAATACTTTATGCAGTATTGCAGCTGCAAAAGATAACAGAACTAAAGAAGATGTATTTGAAGCTGATATGCTTTTTGCAACTTTAGATATCACAACAAGAGCTATTATCCTTAAAAACAAAGGGCTTATAACTTTAACTGACACTGTAGGATTTGTTAGAAAATTACCTCATGACTTAGTTGAAGCTTTTAAATCAACTTTAGAAGAAGTAATTTATGCAGATTTACTTTGTCACGTAGTTGATGCATCAAGCGATGATGCCTTAGAACAAATAAAAGCAGTTGAAGAGGTTTTAGCTGAACTTGGAGCTATAGATAAAGAAACTATTTTAGCTTTAAATAAAATAGACAAAATAGATAAAGAAAAGTTAGAAGAATTAAAATCAAAGATATCATATTATGATGACATAATAGAAATTTCAGCAAAAGAAGAAATTAATATTGACGGTTTATTAAATGAAATCGAAGAAAAACTACCTTATAGCCTTAAAAAGTGTGAATACATCATTCCTTACGAAAGAGGAGATGTGGTGTCTTTACTTCATAGAAGCGGAAGAGTTTTAGAAGAAGAGTACGTTGAATCTGGAACTAAATTAACTGTTGAAGTGGACGACGAAGTTTACAATAAAACTAAGGAATATATAATAAATATATTAAACTAGAATATAAATAAAAGTAGAAAGTATTCTAGGAGGTGGGAGTTTGAGTGATACTACGAACATTGGAAATGTGTCTAATCCTATAAATGACGCAAATCTTTATAATGCACAGCAAGAATTAAATGCAATCAATAACGGTAGTGATATAGTTGATGTAAATCTCCCATCTCAAAAGGCAAACACCTTTAGTGAAGCAGAGCAGCTTTTAGCTAAGTTAAATGCCGATGTTTTAGAACTAGATACCATAAAAGCTGGGCTTAGTTCTTTCAACATAAATCAAGACGAGAAATTCTTTTATGAAAGAAAAGTTAAGCCTTTAGTTGATATGATTTATTTTATGGCTTTTGCATCAAACAGTATAGCAACCTCAGCTGATAATATGCAAAAGAATACATACGGTAAAAAAAGAGAAATAAGGCATGCATTAGAACTTAGCCATGATATGAATAATGAAATAGAGTGCCTTTTTAAAACTCTAAGAAAGAGGGCTGAGATCTTTAGAAAAGGAATTGAAGAATCTATAGCACTTGGAGAAACTATTCACGGAACAATAGAAAGTGACGGTATAGATGATTGTGGCTCTAAAACCCCTTGAATTTTCAAGGGGTTATTTTTAAATTGTGAATATTTTGTTATAATAAACTAAAAGAAAGGCGGCGTGAAAAATTTGAAAGAAGTTATAGTTAATTACCAAACTGCATTTAACAAAATTTTAAGTGACCTATCCTCAAATGAAAATGTAATTTCTGTGTTTGCTTTTGGAAGTATAGTAACAGGTGACATTTGGGAAGGGTCTGATATTGATTTATTTGTTGTATACAAAAATGAATTTGGAAAAGTTAAGCATTTGCATTCAGAAGTTTTTGATATAGCTGTACATATGAAAGTTTTAAGTAAAGATAGCTTCTTATATTCATATCTAAACGAAGGGAAAAATAGTATAGCTTCAAAAATATTAAAAAAATCAAAATTAGTTTTATCAAGAGACAACGAAATAAAAGATGTTTATAACAAATCTAAATACATATTCGATGATAGAAACGAAGAAGATAATATGCTTTACTTAGGAGTTCTATTAAAAGAAATAGGAGTTTGTAAAAAATATTTAAGCAACGAAGGTATTTGCACAGCTTTTGAAGTTCTTATAAAAGCTTTAAATAATTATGCAAAGCTTTATTTAAACGTTAATGGTTATAGAGAAACTAAAGATGCTATAAGCATGGTTATGAATTTAGATAAGGTTTTTGAAAAATGCATATTACTCCTTATAGAAAATGAAATAACATCAAAAGAGATTGAAAGAGTAATAAGATATTTAGAGTACTATATTAACGATAATATAGTAACTATTGCAGGGCCTATAATTAAAGAAATAAGAGAGTCAAAAGAGCCTATGAGCACATCTGAAATTCAAGATGCGTTATATCCTTTTGGTGAAAAAATCAAAATGCAATTTATATTAAAAGAACTTAGTGAACTTGGAATTATAAATAAAAAATTCAGAGAAACTAAAGATTCCTCTGGAAGCGTAATAATAAGTGAAGTAGTCTACAGTTGTAGATAGGAATTATATGATAGAAGAAATTATAAAAGTTCAATTTAAAGAAGATACACCAAAATATAAATGCATTGGACTGAAGATAAAAGAACTTATAGATAAAAACATTATAAAAGATGGCGAAAAACTGCCATCTATAAGAGAACTTAAAGAAGCTTTAAATGTAAATAAAGTTACTATTATTAATGCTTATAATTATTTATTAAACAAAGGATATGCCACTTCTAAAATGGGAAGTGGCACCTTTGCAAAAAGAAGTGACGGGCTTACTAAATTTAGAAATATTTATAGTAGAGGTTTTAAGGTTTTAAACGAAGGCTTTATAGATTTTACAGGAGAAACTACAAACGAAGTTTTATTTCCTATAAAGGATTTTAAAAATATCATAAACAAAGTTTTAGATAGGGACGGGGAAGAGGTGCTGTTAACCCAAGATACATTAGGCTACGAGCCACTTAGAAAGACTATAAATAATGTGTTTTGGGATAATACTTTAAATACAGAAGATATATTAATAGTATCAGGTGCACAACAAGGAATAGATATAGCCTCAAAATCTTTATTAACTGTAAATGACAACGTTGTTGTAGAAAAGCCAACTTACGGGGGAGCTCTTTCTGTTTTTAAGTGGAAGAGAGCTAATATTTTTGAAGTTCCTATAGAAGAAGACGGTATAGATATAGAAAAATTCGAAAGAATACTTAAAAAAAATAAAATAAGTTTATTTTATACTATGAGTTATTTTCAAAACCCTACTGGTGTTTCTTATAGTTTAGAAAAAAAGAAAAAGATATTAGATTTAGCAAGTAAATATGATTTTTATATTATAGAAGATGATTATCTTTCAGAACTTATCTACGAAGAGAGTTTAGAATATATTCCTTTTAAGTATTTAGATAGAGAAGATAGAGTTATCTATATAAAGAGTTTTTCTAAGATATTCTTACCTGGAGTTAGGCTAGGTTATATAATCCCTCCAAAGGTTTATCACGATAACTTCTTTAAAGCAAAATTTAATACTGATATTTCAACTGCAAGTTTGATGCAAAGAGCGCTAGAATATTATATTGCAAATTGTAATTGGAGAGGAAATATCCACACTCTTTCTGTAGAATATAAAAAAAGATATAACCTTATGGGAAAACTCATAAAAGAAGAATTAAAAGACTATATAGATTTTAAGATGCCAAGCGGGGGACTAAATTTTTATCTAAGACTAAAAAATGATAAAATGTCTTCAAGGGAGTTATACTTTAAACTTAGAAAAAGAAACGTATTTATAACTCCTGGAGTATTATTTTTTAGAGATGCAGATGAAGGAGATTTAGCTTTTAGGATAGGTTTTTCTCAAACTGATGAAGAAAAAATTATCAAAGGACTTAAAATCATCAAGGAGGAATTAGATAAATGGCATATATAACTATTAGAGATAGAGGGGAAGACAGCTTTGAGGAAAAGAAATCAGAGTTTATAGGATATGCTAAAAGGGTAGAAACAGAAGAAGAAGCAAAAGAATTCGTAAACGAAATAAAAAGTATGCACAAACAAGCTAGACATAACTGCTGGGCTTACGTTATTGGAGAAAATTACGGAATTCAAAGATATTCAGACGACGGAGAGCCTCAAGGAACAGCAGGAATCCCTATTTTAGAAGTTATGAAAAAGCAAGGGATAACTGATTGCTGCGTAGTAGTAACTAGATACTTTGGTGGGGTTTTACTTGGTGCTGGAGGGTTAACTAGAGCCTACACAAAGGGAGCTAGTATAGCTGTTAAGGATGGGGGAGTAGTTGAAAAAGTTAAAGGAAGTAAGGTTTCTATAAGTATAGATTATGATTTTATAGGAAAGATACAATACCTTTGTGGTCAAAATAATTGGCATATAGAAGACTCAGAATACACAGACAAAGTAGTAGTTCATATATTTGCTGAAAATTCTATAATAGAAACTATAGAAAAAGAAGTTACAGAAGCTACAAACGGGAAAGCATCTATAGAAAAATCAGAAGAGGGAATCTACTTTAAAGAAGAAAATAGATTGTATAAAGCTATTTAAATTGTAAAGAAACTATAAATACAAGCTAATTTCTTGAAGAGGAATTAATTAATATGATATAATTTTTAAAGATTTATAGAATTTTTAATAATTTATTTAAATAGATAACATGAGGAGGAATTAAGATGTCAGGACATTCAAAATGGCATAACATCCAAGCCAAAAAAGGTAAAATGGATGCAAAAAGAGGAAAAATATTTACTAAAATCGGAAAAGAACTTATGGTTGCGGTTAAAGAAGGCGGTCCGAGTCCTGATTCTAACGCTAAATTAAGAGATATCGTGGCAAAAGCAAAAGCTGCAAACATGCCAAATGATACTATATTAAGATCAATTAAAAAAGCATCAGGAGAGATGGGTTCAGTAAACTACGAAAAGAACGTATACGAAGGATACGGACCATCAGGAGTTGCAGTTATAGTTGAAACTCTTACAGATAACAAAAACAGAACTGCAGGTAACGTAAGAAGCGCCTTCACTAAAGGTGGCGGAAATATGGGTACTACAGGTTGCGTTGGATTTATGTTCCAAGAAAAAGGAGAAATCGTTATAGAAAAAGGCGATTTAGACGAAGAAGAAATAATGATGATGGCTTTAGAAGCTGGAGCAGAAGACTTCCAAGCTGAAGAGGACGTATTCGTTATCTACACAGAGCCAGCAGCTTTCGGTGAAGTTAGAGAAGCTTTAGAAGGAAACGGTTTAGAATTCTTAGAAGCAGGAGTTAAAATGATTCCAGACACAACTTCAGAAATAAATGAAGATGATGCCAAGAAATTCCAAAAGATGTTAGACTTACTTGAAGACGACGATGACGTTCAAGAAGTTTACCACAATGCTGAATTCCCAGAAGGATGGGAAGACTAAAAAATAAAATTAGTTTAGTAGCTATTTTTCAAACCGAATTTGTGAATAATTTGGTTTGAAGAATAGCTTTTTTTATTAGCAAGAAGTTTATCTAAACATATTATAACTTGAGGTTGAAGATAAATCTTCAAGTATTAAATCTGTTAGGGGTAAAAATGAGGTTAGTTAGTATAATCTTAGTTTTTATACAGACGTTTATAGGTTATAATACAAAAGAAGTAAAAATAGATAAGCTAATAAATTTAAACTATAGTAATGTTATAGATAGGTTTAATCACTATGAGTATAAAAAAATGAGTGAATATGATATTTTATTTACAGAGGATGTAGTAGAAGCGTATGTGAAAAATGGAAATACAGATAATTGGGATTTTGATGTAATAGGTTTATGTAGTTATAAAGAAAAGATTATTTATATTGATACTAATTCTGTAGATAACAAACCTAGTGACATTATGTTACATGAGTTTGGTCACGGATTAGATTACAGTTTTGAAAAAGATAAGTATATCTTTTCAAGTCATAATGAATTTGAAAAATATATTAAAAAGTATAAAGATATAATTTTTCAAGAGGAAAATGGTTATAAAAATGATAGCTGGTATGCTAATTATTTCAAAGAGGATCCTATAGAATTTTTTGCAGAAACGTATATGTTATATAAAAATAAAAAACTATTATCTATAGATTGTGATGCGTATTATGAGTTTGAAAAAATTTTTGATTTAGTTTTAATAGATAATAATCCATAAATAAGAGATTAAGGAATAAACATAGTTAAGGAGAGGTTAAAGTGGGAGTAAATTTAAGAAAAGTTAAAATAGGTGATGAAAAAACATTAGCATTTATCCAAACAGAGTCTTGGAAGCATGCTTTTAAAGATATTATATCTAAAGAGGATTTAGAGGAATGCACTAATATAGATAAAGCTATAGAAATGTATAAGTCTTTATTAGAAAAAGAAATAGGAAATGGATATATTTTATTTATTGATGATAAGGCTCATTTGATGGCGTATTTCGATGAGGCTCGTGACAGGGAAGTAGAAGGCTTTGCAGAACTTATCTGTATTCACAGTTTAAGGGAAAACTTGGGAAAAGGATACGGAAAAGTTATGATGAATCATATCTTAGCTGAGGCAAAGAATCAAGGATTTAATAAAATTTATCTTTGGGTTTTTGAAGAAAATAAGAGAGCTAGAAGATTTTATGAAAGTTTCGATTTTAAAGAAACTGATAACAAAAAAGAGTTTTTAAATGCTACTGAAATAATGTATCTAAAAGAATTATAAATATTAAAGATATATAGCTATTCTAAAAAGGTTAAGGATTAAATATATTAATTATAAAAGAAGAGAGTAATTTATAATTATATGGAGGAAAAATGGACGTTTATTGGATAGCTATTGGAGTTGCTTTAGGGATATTTGCTATGGTTAGTAGTGATTTAAAAAGATTATCTGAAGAGGTAAAAAGAATGAATTACATACTAGAGAGAGTATCTTTAAAAGAAAATATCAAAGAAGAAATAAAAATCGAGATAGATAAAGAAGTTAAAGATTTATTAGGTAAAGGCAAAAAATACAAAGCAATTAATAGATATAGAATTCTTTCTGGGAAAGACTATAAAGAAGCTAAAGATTATATAGATAATTTTAATTTAGAAACATAAAATTAAGTTTAATTAAAGATGCTAATATGCGAAATGTATATTAGCATCTTTTTGAATTAAGGATATAAATTTAAAATATGGTATAATATACTAAATGAAACTTACCAGGGATTTGGGTTTGAAAATAATATAGAAAACGGATTTTATAGATTAGTTAAATAGAAAAATAATATTGAAAGTGGGTGAAATCTCTTTATGGGAAATAAGCGAATTAAATACTTGGTGCAGTTTTAAATCTTGATAGTAGGTTGCACTAAGATAAATAATAATTTAATACTATCAAAGAAGTTTAGCTGCACCAATTTATTAGATTAATAATTTAAGAAAAGGGGAAGCAGTAATGAATAGAGAAGAATTAAAAAATTATTTAAAAAAAGAAGAAGGATTAAGCTTTAAGGGGTGGGACTTTTCTCATCTAGAAAATAGATGGGAAGAAGAAAAGCTACCTTGGGATTATGAAAGCATATTAAAATCTTATTTAAAAGATGATTTTAAATTATTAGATATGGGAACTGGAGGCGGAGAATTTTTGCTTTCTTTAAATCATCCGTATAAAAACACTTCAATAACTGAAAATTGGGAGCCAAACGTAAAACTTTGCAAAGAAAAACTAAGTCCTTTAGGGATAGGGGTATTTGAAGTTTTAAGGGATGATGAATTACCATTTGAAGATGATACATTCGATTTAATAATAAATAGACATGCTTCCTTTGATTTAAAAGAGGTTTATAGAATATTAAAGGCAGGTGGAGTATTTATAACTCAGCAGGTAGGAGGGAAAAATAATGAAATCTTATCTAAAAGGTTAACAAAAGGATTTAGACCTAAATATTCTAATAACAACTTAAAAAATGTTTTAAAAAAAGCAGAGGATAATAATTTTGAAGTTATATTAGGGAAAGAATTTTATCCTTATTTAAGATTTAAAGATTTAGGGGCTTTAGTATATTTTGCAAAAATAATCGAGTGGGAGTTTCCGGGATTCTCAGTTCAAAATTCCTTTGAGGAGTTAGTAAAACTAAATGAAGAGATTGAAGAAAAAGGGTTTGTTTATAGTTTAGAACACCGATATATAGTAGTTTTAAAAAAATAATTATTTAGGGGGAAATAATGAATAGAAAGTATTTAAAATTATTAAACTTATTTTTAGGATTAATTTTAGTTATTGGTATGGTTGGGTGTAATTCAAACACAGATACAAATTCAGGTACGAATTCAGATTCAAATGAAATTAAAGAAACAAAACTAGACTTTGATAAATTACTTAAATACAAAGATTCTTATATAGGGGATAATTCAGCAGTTTCTAATATAGTATATAATTTACCAGGGTGTAGTTATAATACTAAAATAGAATTACAAACAACGAATGAACCTTATGAGTTAAATTTAAGCTATAAGAAATTTAAGTATTTAGAAGTAGACCTTGGTGAAGGTGAAAAGGTAAAGCTAGGGTTTGACGATATTTTAAGAAAAGATGCATATATTATTTTTTCTTTAGTTAACAATGTTTCTATAATAAACTTTAATATTGATGGTAAGGATAAAATAACTTACAAAAAAGAAGATATAAAAGAGGATTTAAAAAGTATTATAAAAAGCGAAGAATCCTTGAAAAATTTTATTAGTAAGTAGAAAGAGAGTGGCGTTTTGCCACTCTCTTTTTATTTATAAAAATTATACCATTTTTTATAGTTAACTAACATCTTTGCATATTTAGTAGATGAAAGGAGTTGATAGATATGGTATCAAAAATAGTTAATGGAGCAAACTTAAAAGTTTCTTATTTAAAGGGGCAAAATGAAAGTGGGAAGGATATTATTAAATCTCAAAGATTTAGTAATCTTAACCTTTCAGCTACTAAAGAAGGGCTTTATGCTGTAGCTTCAGAGATTGCAAATTTAATAGCATTTCCGTTATCAGAACTTGCAGTTGAAGAAGATAGTGTTCTTTTAGAAGAGCAAGAAGCGTAAGAGAAAAAAATATATTTAAAAGGGGGAGAAATTATATGAGAGAAAAGACTTTAGTTATGGGATTTGAAAACGAATCGGGAAAAAAATTTAATTTAAGGGTTAGAGAAATTAAAGTAGACCTAACTAAAGAAGATATTAATAGGGCTATGGATGCTATAGTTAGTAACGATGTATTTGTGACAACTGGCGGCAAGATAGTAAAAAAACTTGAAGCTAATATAGTTTCAGAAGAAACTACTGGAATAGAGATAATTTAACAGTATTGTTAAAAGTTTTTAGTTGTTGTTATGTTAATATATTCCTATAGGGGGATTGAATACTTATGATGAATATATTTAAAATACTTATAATTATAGTTAGTATTATCTTAGTAGTATTAGGATACAAAAAAGATAAGGTTAAATTAAAAGAAGTTGGACTGGCGGTGCTAGTTTTATCTTTAATAATTGTAGTTTCAGATTGTATTAAAAGCTTGGATTTTTAAAGCAGTATCTTTTTGATACTGCTTTTTTATATTTACGAGTATTTAAAAATAATATCGATTAATTCTATCTATCCATTCAGGGGCTTTTGATTTTTCTTTAGTTTCAAATCTTTTATGATAAGGCTTTATATCGACTACCTTTCCTAAGTCTAATTTATTTAATCCTCTTACAGTAAGTATATTTTCTGAGATATTTATAAGTTCAACAGATGTAATTTCAAGAGATGAATTTTCCTCTAAATAATAAATGATAGTTAGGTGTGTAAAGTTTTTAAAATCCTTTAACCTTTTTAAATAGTTAGGTTCAATTTTAATTTTAGAGGTGTACTTATTTAGGGATGCATTATTTTTCAAAGAGAAGGAGCTATTTATAAATCCAAGTACATTAAGCTCTATTTTCATATATTCCTCCTAAGACATTATTAATATATATATGGAATGATTCTTTAAAATATTATTTTTTATTTCTATGCTAAAGGTAGGTTAAAATAACTTTTAATAGGTATATAAATTGAAATTTATGGTAAACTTATAATAAAGAATAGAATTTTTATAAAATATGAAAAGAATCTAATTAAGGATTTATATAGAAAGGAGGGATAGAATGTTTGAATGGATTTCTATAGCGAAATTTTTAATATTATTAGTAGCCTTATACTTTGTAATTAAAATTGCAGTTAAAAATGGTATTAGAGAAGCATTTGTTATTGAAGAAAGAATGCAAGAAAAAGAAATAAATAAAATTTTAGATACTGCTGAGGAGTAACTTAAAATGAAAAAGGGGAATGAATTGAAAAAAAGGAAGAGAATCTAAGTTAAAGTTAGAATCTCTTCTTTTTTTTATTTTGTTACATAAATAAATCTTTTTGCTGCAGATTTTACAGCCATAGATAAAGGAATTGCAATAATTAAACCGATAGCTGTTGTAGTTATTGAAGTTAATAAACTAGCTACAGCGCCTTGCCATCCTTTAAAGATAATCCAGTTAACTAAAAAATAGCCAGTTAAAGAAACTATACCTCCAAATACAAAACCTATAGTGTTTTGAATAGTGCTAGTCCCTTCTTTTCCATTTAAAAAGGCAATTTTACCTACTGTATAACCTGTTAAACCTTTAATTATGAAAGTCGGAATCACCCAAAGGGCAAAGGCTGGATCTAATAAATCCATAAGTGCACAGCCTATAGCACTAGGAAGCCAAGCATCTTTTCCTATTAAAACAGCAACTATAAAAATTACAGTAGTTCCAAGGTGAACCATAGATGTTCCGCCACCTATTGGAATTTTAATATGAAGAGATGTTCCGATATAAATAAGTGCAGCAAATAAAGCTAATTGAATTAATCTTTTTGTTTTACTATTCATTATTACTCCCCCTTTTTTCTATTACATTTATATTAGGATTTAGGGGGAGTACTGTCAAATGAACCGATACAATTTTAAAAGATTTATTCTTGGAAATAAATATAAAATTTATTTGGAATAATATTGCAATTATTATAATAATAGAATATAATAAATAAAAAATCTTATTAAGAGTGGAGGAGGGACTGGCCCGTTGAATCCCGGCAACCTATAAATTAGTTTATGTGGTGCTAAATCCTGCAAAAGCGTAGCTTTTGATAAATAAGAATGATTGATTAATATTTTTTTAGAGTTTAAATCACTTCTTTATTTTAAGAGGTGATTTTTTTATTTTTAAGATTGGGGTGGTTTTATGAATTTAAAAAAAGATATTGAAACGATTTTAGTTAGAGGTGCAAGCTTAGGCGATAGTAGAACTGGGGCTATGAGTTTTCCTATTTATCAATCAGCAACTTTTAAACATCCAGGGCTAAATATGACAACAGGATATGATTATTCTAGAGCTAATAATCCAACTCGTGAGGAACTTGAAAAAACTATTGCACTTTTAGAAGAGGGATGTGACGCTTTAGCTTTTTCAAGCGGGGTATCTGCAATAGCTTCTTGCATAAGTACATTTAGTAGCGGCGATCACTTTATAGTTTCAGAAGATTTATATGGAGGTACATACAGGCTTTTTGAAGATACTTTTAAAAGCTTTGGTATAAAGTGCGATTTTGTAGATACAAGTGATAGAGAAGAAATAAGAAGATATATTAAAAAAAGTACAAAAGCGATTTTTGTTGAAACTCCTTCAAACCCTTTAATGAGAGTTAGTGATATAAAAGCTATAAGTGAAATAGCAAAAGAAAATGGACTTATCTTAATAGTTGATAATACATTTTTAACTCCTTATTTTCAAAAGCCTTTAAGTTTAGGGGCTGATATTGTAGTTCATAGTGGAACTAAATTTTTAGGGGGTCATAACGACTTACTTGCAGGACTCGTTATAGTTAAAGATGAATCTTTAAGTGATAGATTTAGAAAAGTTCAGATGGCAACAGGAAGTATTTTATCTCCTTTTGATTCTTGGCTTCTTTTAAGAAGTTTAAAAACTCTTCATATAAGGATGGAAAGATGCGAGAAAAACGCCTTAGAAATTGCAAATTATCTAAAAGAATTCGATTCAGTCTCAGAAGTATTTTATGTTGGACTTAAAGAAAATAAAGGCTATGAGATTAATAAAAAGCAAAGCATAGGGTCTGGTGCTATGATTTCTTTTAAAGTTAAAGACGAAAAGTTAGTAGAAAAGATATTAAATGGTCTTGAAGTAATTTCTTTTGCAGAGAGTTTAGGAGGGACAGAAAGTCTAATAACCTACCCCTTTACTCAAACTCATGCTGATATGCCAAGTCTTTATAAAGAAAAGTTAGGAATAGATAATAGACTTCTTAGGCTTTCAGTTGGAATAGAGAATATTAATGATTTAAAAGAAGATTTAAGAAAGGTTTTAGAGGTGTGATTTATGAATTTTGAAAGTAAATTAGTTAATGCTGAAAATTTAATAGATAAAAGTACAGGTGCTGTAAATGTTCCTATATATCAAACATCTACTTTTCATCAATTCGATATAGAAAACTTTGGAGAATACGATTATTCAAGGTCAAAAAATCCAACGAGAAGCGCTTTAGAAGAAGTTTTAAAAGATATTGAAAACGGTAAGTATGCTTTTGCTTTTTCCTCTGGAATGGCAGCTATTTGTTCAGTTTTAAGTATCTTTAATGCAGGGGATCACATTATAGTATCGGGAGATGTTTACGGAGGAACTTATAGGGCTATTACTAAATTTTTTAGTAGGTTTAATATAGAGTTTTCCTTTGTAGATTTAAGTAATTTAAGCAATATAAAAGATGTATTAAAAAAGAACACTAAAGGGATTTATATAGAGACTCCATCAAATCCTTTATTAAAAATAACAGATATAAGACAAGTAGTTAAGATAGCTAAAAGAAATAAACTTCTAACTATTGCAGATAACACATTTATGTCTCCCTACCTTTTAAGGCCTTTAGAACTTGGAGTAGATATAGTAGTTTCTAGTGCTACTAAGTTTTTAGGAGGGCATAGTGATATAATTGCAGGGGTTGCAGCTACAAGAGATGAAAATTTAGCAAAAGAAATATACAACGTTCAAAATACCTTCGGTGCTATACTTTCTCCAAATGATTCATTTTTACTTTTAAGAGGAATAAAAACTTTAAAGGTAAGGCTAGATAAAGCTACATCTAACGCTTTAGAACTTTCAAAATATCTTAAAACACTAGATAAAGTTTCTAAAGTTTATTATCCAGGTCTTAAAGACCATAAAGGATATGAAATTCATAAATCACAGTCAAAAAACGGAGGTGCTGTAGTTTCCTTTGAATTTAAAAATAAAGAAGATACTATAGATTTTTTAAATAATATTAAAGGAGTCTTAGTTTCAGTAAGCTTAGGGGGAGTTGAAACTATAGTTTCTTATCCAGTTAAGATGAGTCATGCGGCTATCCCTAAAGATGAAAGGGAAGCTTTAGGAATAAAAGATACTTTAGTTAGGGTATCTTTAGGACTAGAGGATATTAATGATATAATATATAATTTTGATAAAGCAATAAATAAGTAAAGGGTGATAAATTTGAAGCACGAGTGGAGAAAAAAAGAAAAAGATTTATATATTCCAAAAGAAGATCCAAAGTTAGTAGACGTACCTAAATTTAAGTTTTTACAAATTAAAGGATCTGGAAATCCTAATTCAGAAGAGTTTAAAGAAAGAATAGAAGCATTATATTCTTTATCTTACGCTATTAAAATGATGCCTAAAGGTGGAGTAACTGTAGATGGTTACTTTGATTATACAGTTTACCCTTTAGAAGGTACTTGGGACCTTTCAGAAGAGGGAAGAAAAAAGAAAGAGTTAGATAAAGATGAACTTATTTATACTCTTATGATAAGACAGCCTGACTTTGTAGATGAAAAAATATTTAATTCCTTAAGAGAAAAGGTTAAAGAAAAAAAGAAAATAAAACTTTTAGATGAGGTTTCATTCACTGAAATAGAAGAGGGGCTTTCAGTTCAAATTTTGCATATAGGGTCTTATGATGAGGAAGCAAAAAGCTTCAAAAAAATGAAAGAATTTATAAAAGAAAATAATCTAAGATTAAAAACTTTAGTTCACAGAGAAATTTATTTATCAGATGCAAGAAAGGTATCTAAAGATAAATTAAAGACAGTTTTAAGGTATAACGTAGAAAAATAAAAAAGTAATTTTTATAAAATAAAAGCCACTTTTTTACTCGTATATAGTAAAAAGTTTAGAGAGATAATATAGTTAGATTTCTTTAATTAAGGAGTGATATTATGTCTCATAAGAATAACAAAAACAGTAAAGATAATAAAAAATCTAGTCAAAAAACTAAAAAAGAATTACACGAAATGAAATTAGAAACAGCAAACGAGATAGGCTATTCTAAAGAATCTAGAAAACTTGGAAAAAATAAGGAAAGAAAAAATCTTAAAGTTTAAGCTAAAAATTTATTATTGACAGGAAAAAATTTTGTGGTAGAATAAATTTAATTTAAAAATTGCGAGATAGCAAATTCGTATAATCCCTATGATACGGTTAGGGAGTTTCTACCAAGAACCAATAATTCTTGATTACGAAGAAGATGATTTAAGCATTTTCTTCGTTATCAGGAATTTTTTTTATACAAAAATTCCATTCGGAGAAAATAATAAAGGGAGGAAATAATATGTATAAAAATTTACCAAAGATCGAATTACACTGTCATTTAGATGGATGTTTAAGAGTAGAAACGGTTATTGAGCTTTTAAAAGAAGAAGGATTAAATGAAGAGATAAAAGGCTTTAAAGAAATGAAAGAAAGATTAGTAGTTCCAAAGACTTGCCCGTCTCTTAATGTTTATCTTGAAAGATTCGATTTACCACTTAAAGTTATGCAAACTAAGAAAAACTTAGAAAGAATAGCTTTTGAACTAATAGAAGATGTAAATAAAGAAAATGTTAAATATATAGAAGTAAGATTTGCACCTCTTTTCCATAAAGAAAAAGGATTAAAGGTGGATGAAATAATAGCTAGTGTTTTAAAAGGATTAAAAAGAGGTGAAAAAGAGTATGGAGTAAAGAGTAATTTAATCTTAAGTCTTTTAAGACATATGGAAGAAGACACTATCTACGAAGTTTTAGATGGAGGAAAGGAATTTATAGGAAAAGGCGTAGTTGCTATAGATTTAGCAGGAGGGGAAGAATTAAACTTTTGCAAAAAGTTTAAGAGAGCTTTTGATTATGGAAGAAGCTTAGGATATAAAGTTACTATTCACGCTGGTGAAACAGGACACGCAATTAACGTTAAAGAAGCAATAGAGCTTTTAGGGGCAGAGAGAATAGGACACGCTGTAGCGATAGAAAATGATTCTGATATATATAACTTAGTAAAAGAAAATAATATAGTTTTAGAGATGTGCCCTACGAGTAACGTTCAAACTAAGGCTGTTACAGATTATAAAAATCACCCGGTTAAAAAGTTTTTAGAAGACTCACTATTAGTAAATGTAAGTACTGATAATAGAACAGTTTCAGATGTTACTTTAACAGAAGAGTGTGAAGAAATTAATAAAAATCATGTATTAAATTTAGAAGATTATAAAAAAATATACCTAAATAGTTTAAAAGGTGCATTTTGTGATGAATATACTAAAGAAGAGCTTTTAAAGTTAGCTAGTTCTATATAAATAAAAATTTCTACCTGTATGCTATTTGCAGCTAACTAATATATAATTTATAATGTTTAGTGAATTTCACTGCATAAGGAGGCATTATGGGTAAAAATATCGATTTAATATCTTATCCTTTTTTAAACGAAGATTTTGGTTATGTAGACCACGAAGTTTTAACAGATTCATTAAGTTCTTTTTTAGGAAGAATACTTAGTAAAAACACACCTTTAGAAGAAGAAACTTTTTGGCTTATGGATAGAGTTTTACATTTAAACGGATCTTTAAGAGGAAAAATTGCTATAACTGAAAAAGATATAGAAGAAGGGTTAGATATATTAAACAAATATAGAGATTTAAATAAAGACAGAATAAGCTCTTTTGTATATCCTACAGGGCACCCTTTAGCTTGTGAATATCATGTAGCTAGAGGAGAAGCAAAAAAGGTATGCAGAAATCTTTATAAAATTAAAAATTCTGGTCTTTTAGTTCCAGAAATACTTTTAGATTTTAGCAACTTAATAACTAACATACTATTTGTTCTTTCTCTAGAGATAAATAGAAGAAATAATATAGAAGAAAAAATATTTATTTCTAAATCGTATTAAAGAAAGGAAGTAACAAATGAAAAAGTCATTATTAATTAAAATCTTAATCGTAGTTTTAATCTTAGCTTTAGGTGTTTTCGGTTACAAATTTATAAAAGATAAGACGACAGGTAACGGAACTACAGGAGATAAAAAGATAACTGTAACAGTTATAGATAAGTCAAATGATACAGTATTAGTAGATAGCGAAGAGTTTAAAACTAACGCTAAAACACTTGGAGAATTTTTAAGTGAAAATTCTAAAACTTTAGAAACTAAATTAGATAAAGGTCAATTTGGAACATTTATTTTAGGAATTAAAGGTATAGAAACTAAAGATATGAAAAAAGGTCCTTGGTGGATGTATTCATATAAATCACCTAAGGGAAATTTAAATTACAAGCGTGGCGAAGCACCAGGAGTTGATAGCATAAACCTTCAAACTGGTGATAGCGTAACATTTGAATTCACAAACGAAATGTAATGAATGCTAGAAAGATAACGCAAGGTGCGTTACTTGCTGCTATTTTATATATAATATATTTTATGGGATCATTTATAACTTACTTTGAACTTGTAAGCTTTATAGTATTATTATACGGAACGACTTTAGATAGAAAACTTGCATACGTATCTACAGTTATATTTTGTATTTTAGTAATGCTAACTAAAGGAATAGCACCTTGGAGTGTTATGTACTTAGTGATATTTCCACAGTTTATATTAATTTATAGCTTACTAAAAAAGATAACTAAGTCAGAATATGTTTACGCCTTAGTTGGAGCTATACTTTCATTTTCACTTGGAAGTTTAATTCAAATCCCATACTTTTTAACAGCAGGTCTAAAAGGAAAAGAACTTTTAGTTACGCTTTTATTAGGATTTCAAGTTTCTATTGGAAATATGATTTGTACAGTAGTTGCAACTCTTTTCCTGTATAAACCTTTAAGTAAAGTTTTAAAAAGAGTAATAGAGTAATTTTAATCAATATAGAGAGATATTAAACTTTAAAGTTTAATATCTCTCTATATTTTTTTATTAACACTATACTGATCAATGAATAGAATATAATGTGAAATTATTTAAGAGGTAATAAAAATGGGGAGAAAGAAACATAAAAATAGGTGTTGTGATTGTAACTTTGGATGTTTTAACAATTGCGGATCTTCTTGTGAATGCACAGAAGATTATTGCTGTACAGATAAAATAATGCAATCTAATATGGGGTATCAGTGGCTTCTTTTACTTTATATAATAGGTTCGTTTCAAAGGGAGCAATGTCTTCAAAATGCAATAATACGTAATAATGAAAATATATTATGTGCATATGTACAGCAAAATCAATGCTTAACATCTAATCTATTAGATATAGTTCGTGAATGTCAAAACTCTTCTAGAGGAACTATAACTAGGCTTTTAGATGAAAGAGATATTTGTAGTAATATCTAGCTGTAATAAATTAAATCTTACCTGAATATTATATAAGGAACTTAATAAATAATATTGTAAAGGGGATAGGTTTATGAAAAGCAGATTAGAACTTGAAGCTAGAAAAGCAGCTTTAACAAATAGGGGAATGCAAAATTTTAGGATGATTAGAAAAATTGAAAGAAAGTTAAGAGCCTTAGAAGAAAAAGAATAATAAGGCTAAAATAGAGGCGGAAAAACTCCCGTCTCTATTTTAAATTTAGGATTACGTAATTATTTATATGTATTTTTATTAAGTTGTGAAAAATATAGAAATAAAAATTTAACAAAGAGTGAATAAATTTAATAAAAGATAAAATTGAGTCAGAAAGTGTTTATTTTTACAAAGTTTTAAGTATATAATTTTAATGGTTTTCAAAAAGTGTTAAAAAAATATCAAAAAATTTTGCGCTTTTATGAAAACATTAACAATAAAATTTTATACGGAGGGGTAAAATGATAGGCATATTCAAACCAGCAAAAGAGGTAGCAAGACTTCCAGAAAGTAAGATAGCAAGTGCTTACAAAATATACAGAATAAGAGTATTCCTAATGATCTTCATAGGATATGCAGGCTATTATTTAGTTAGAAAAAACTTTGCAGTTGCATCATCATTATTATCAAAAAACTATGATTTTAGCAACACAGATATCGGTTTTATCAGCGCAGGTATGGCAATAACTTACGGGTTAAGTAAGTTCATACTAGGAAACTTAGCTGATAGATCTAACGTTAAATACTTTATAGGTATAGGGCTTTTAGCGTCAGCTATACTTAGTATTTTTATGGGATTTGCAAAAACGGTTCCAGTATTTTTAGTTCTAATGATTTTAAATGGTTTTGTTCAAGCGATGGGGGCGCCGCCTTGTTCAATAGTCATAGGAAAATGGTTCTCGCAAAATGAGAGGGGACTAAAAATGGGAGTTTGGAATACTTCACATAATATTGGAGGAGGACTTATAGCACCTCTTGGAGTATTTGCAGCAAGTTTTGCTTTATTTGGTCAAGCTAATTCATCTAGTATTTTCTTTATTCCAGCATTTATATGTATCTTAATAACAATATTTGTCTTATGGATAGGAGTAGATACTCCAGCTTCAGTAGGGTTACCACCTATAGAAGAATATAGAAATGATTACGGTGATTCAGCAAAGGTTGAAGAAACTGTAGATGAAAACAAACTTACAGGTAAAGAGATTATATTTAAATATGTTTTAAATAATAAGTATGTTTGGTATTTATGTTTAGCAAATGTCTTTGTTTATTTAATAAGACAAGGTATAGTAAACTGGATTCCAATATATTTACAGCAAGAAAAAGGCTTTTCTTTAGCTACAGCTGGACATGCTATGGCAATATTTGAGTTTATAGCAATACCAGGTTCTATTCTTTTAGGTTGGATTTCAGATGTAGTATTTAAAGGAAGAAGAGCACCACTTAGCATTATGTGTATGGTTGGAGTAATCATTGCAACTATAGCATACTGGCAAACAAACAATTACATAGTTACTATGATAGCGGTAGGATGTATAGGTTGCTTTATCTACGGTCCGCAGCTACTTATAGGAATGAGTTTAATAGATGTTGTTCCAAATTTTGCAGTAGGTACAGCAGTAGGGTTTTCTGGGTTATGTGGTTATTTAATCGGGGAAACTTTAGCAGATATAGTTCTTGGAGTTATTTCAGATAACTTTGGATGGAACGGTGCATTTATATTTATTATAATAGGTGCAATTTTTGCTTTAATTCTTTTAACATTAACTTTAAATATTAAAAAAGATAAAAAAGAAGCTTAATATAAAAAAGTCTTATCAAAAATTTTGATAAGACTTTTTTATTTATTCGGATTTTAATCTTTTTAAGAATTGTTTAGTTCTTTCTTCTTTAGGAGATTCAAAAATTTCTAAAGGAGTTCCTTCTTCTATTATATTACCGTCAGCCATAAAGATTATTCTATCAGCTACGTCTTTTGCAAAGCTCATTTCGTGAGTTACTATTATCATAGTTCTGTGTTCTTTAGCTAAATCTTTTATAACTGAAAGTACTTCGCCTACAAGTTCTGGGTCTAGAGCTGAAGTAGGTTCGTCAAAAAGTATTACGTTAGGGTTTAGTGCTATAGCACGTGCTATGCTTACCCTTTGCATTTGACCTCCTGAAAGAGTACTTGGGTAAAAGTCAGACTTTTCAATCATACCTACTTTAGTTAAAGCTTCTTTTGATATCTTAGTAGCTTCATCAAAAGAAAGTTTTTTAACAACTAAAAGTGCTTCACGTACGTTTTCTAAAACTGTTTTGTTGTTAAAAAGGTTGTAGTGCTGAAATACCATAGCAGATTCTTTTCTTAGGTTGTAGATATCTTTTTTCTTTATATTTTTAGCATCTACTTTTAAATCGCTTATTTGAATTTCTCCGTTAGTTGGAGTTTCAAGGTAGTTTAAGCATCTTAAAAGAGTTGACTTACCAGAACCAGAAGGACCTAAAATTACAACTACTTCGCCTTTTTTTATATCTAAATCAATTCCTTTTAAAACTTCGTTATCTTTAAAATTCTTTTTTAAATTAGTAACCTTTATCATAAATTTAGCCCCCTTAATAAACTGATAATTTCTTTTCTAAGATCCTTTGAAGGAAATTGAAAAATGAAATTATAATCCAATACATAATAGCTACTATAATGTAGCTTTCAAAGAATTTATAGCTTGATGCAGCAGCCATCTGAGCTTTTGCAAGAAGTTCTATAACACCTAAAGTGAAAGCTAGGGAAGACCCTTTTATAGTGTCTACAAAAATATTTCCAAGAGGTGGAACTGCAATTCTAAAAGCTTGAGGAAGGATAATTCTTTTAAGCCCTTCGAACCTAGTCATACCTACTGAAAGGCAAGCTTCCATCTGACCTTTGTTTATAGCACTGATAGAAGAACGAAGTATTTCAGCTATATAGGCTGAAGCGTTAAGCCCAAGTCCTATTATAGTTGCAGTTATTGCACTCATATCTTTAAGTGCTGGTATTATTTGTGGAATACCAAAGTAAAGTAAAAATAACTGAACTAAAAGAGGTGTTCCTCTAAAGAATGATATGTATACTTCTGCTATCCATTTAAGGACAGGAATTTTAAATAATCTTATGAAAGCTAAAGCTAAGCCTACGATAAGCCCTAAAGCCATTCCTAAAACTGAAAGGAATAGAGTAGTTTTAGCGGCTCCTATTAGTAGAGGGATTAAACTTTTAGCATACATAAAGTCAAAATAACCATTAGAAGCTTTAGTATCTAAAACTTCGTTTTTAGAGTTATCTATGTTTGGAGATGAAACGTCCATTCCAAGCCATTTGTTTGAGATAGAACCTAAAGTGCCATCTTTTTTCATGTCGTTAATAGTTTTGTTTATATTATCGATAAGTTCTTTGTTTTGGTCTGTTTTAATAAATGGATATGCGTTTTCAATTTTATCTATAGGACTTACAGCTAAGGCTAAATCTAAGCCTTTTTCTTTTATAGTAGCTAGTGCTGATACCTTATCTATTACAACTGCATCGATTCTTCCAAGTAAAAGCTCGTTAAAGGCAGCATCTGTGTTTTGGTAAGTAAGAACTTTTATATCACCGTTTGTATCTTTAGATTTAACTATTTGCTCGTAATTACGTCCAAGGTCAACTCCAACCTTTTTACCTTTAAGGTCTTCAAAGGTTTTAATAGAGTTGTTTCCGTTTTTTACTATTATTTGAGCACCGCTATAGACAGTTGGTTCTGTAAAATAATATTTATCTCGTCTTTCGTCAGTTAGAGTAATTTGGTTTGCTATAGAATTTATTTTATCACTTTCAAGCATACCGAATAATCCGCTAAAAGAAGCAGCTTTAAACTCTATATTGTAACCTAATCTTTTACCTATTTCATTCCAAGTATCAATCTCAAACCCTTCAAGAGTACCGTTGTTTGAATAAGTGAAAGGATAGTATGTACCAGACGTACCGATTGTTATAGTCTTTTTGTTATTATCCATGTTTACGTTAGAAGAATTGCTACTGCAGCCAACTAAAGCCGTCCCAAGAATAAATATGAATAATAATAAAATAGTAAGTCGTTTCTTCATTTCTTTCCCTCATCTCTCGTTAATTTTAGTTAATTATAATAATTCCTATCGGAATTGTCAACTATTAATAAATCTTTCTTATATATATCATTCCCAAAAACCTATAATATAATTTGGAGTGTTGCAGATGAAGGATAGATAGTATATCATTAATTATAAATAATTATTATTAATAAATATGGATAATTAATGAATTGGAGGATTATATGATTGAAAGAGAATTACCAAAAAAGAGTATAGCTTTTATTCTTTTAATTTCATTAGTCCTTATTCTTACTGTTGGAATATATTTTAAAGTAGATATACAGATCCTTTTACTAATAGGACTTGCGTTTACTATTTTTCTGATTTTGAGAATGGGATATGAATTTGAAGAAGTTTTAGTCGAGATGAGAAAAGGAATAGATAGAGCCTTTCCAGCACTTATTATATTTTTACTTATAGGAACTTTAATAGGAAGCTTTGTAAGCGGAGGAGTAGTTCCAAGCATAGTTTATTATGGGCTTAAACTTATAAACGTTAAATGGTTTTTACCTATAGGGCTTATAGTTTGTAGTATGACATCTCTTGCAACAGGTACGTCTTGGGGAACTAGCGGAACGGTTGGAGTTGCTTTTATGGCTATGGGAATAAGCCTTGGGATTCCAGCACCTATAGTAGCTGGGATGGTTGTATCTGGAGCGTTTTTTGGAGATAAATTATCTCCCCTTTCAGATACTACAAATCTTGCGGCAGTTTCAGCTGGAACAAGCCTTTATAGGCATATTAAATCAATGCTTTATACTACAGTTCCAGCTTACATAATTTCGCTTGTTTTATATACTATTATAGGATTTAAGTATTCAGGTAGCGAAGCTATTGATTCTAATATGGTTAATACTATTTTAGATACTTTAGATAAGACTTTTAATATTAATTTATTTATGCTTCTTCCTATTGTAGTAGTTTTATTTTTAAGTATTAAAAAAGTTAATTCTATAATTGCACTAGGGATTGGAACTGTTTTTGGAGTAGTATTTTCAGTTTTATTTCAAGGAAATAATTTAGGTGAAGCTTTAAATGTTTTAAATACAGGGTATGTAGGACATACTGGAGTAGAGTTTGTTGATACACTTTTAAATAGAGGTGGAATACAAAGTATGATGTGGACCTTTTCCCTTTCATTTATAGCACTAAGTCTTGGGGCTTTGCTTGAAGGATTTGGATTTTTAAATGTAATTATTAAAGGTATTTTAGTAAAGGTTAAAAGTATAGGAAGCTTAAGTGTGTTAGTTATAGGAAGCTGTATTTTTAGTAATATAGTTATGGGAGAAATATACCTTTCAATAATTTTAAATGGAAGCATCTATAAAAAAGAATTTGAAGAAAGAAATTTAGACCCGTCTATGTTAAGTAGATATTTAGAAGAAGGGGGTACCTTAACTGGTGCTTTAGTTCCTTGGAGTACAGCAGGTGCTTTCGTTTCTGGGGTTCTTGGAGTTTCAGCACTTTCTTACGCACCATTTGCACTTTTAAATTTAATTAATCCTTTAGTATCTATAGTATTCTCTTATTTAGGAATAGCAGTAATTAGAAAAGAAGATAAAAAGACTATTTAGCAAAATATTAAAATAAATGTATAGCTTACTAAAATTTGTCAATACTCTAAATAAGGAGTGATGAAAATGAGTAAGAAAAAGAAGATAGCCTTTTATACTATAGCTTCCCTTTCGGTATTATTTATTTGTTCTTATATTTATATGTCAGATACTTTATTAAATAATACAGATAGTAAAGAGCAAGCTGTATATAATGATGGAGAAAAAGCTTTAAAAGACGATTTAAGAGTCTTTTTATATACAGAAGAGAATAAGGATAGTCAAACTACTATTACTGAAATAAGTAAAAAAGAAGGCGGTAAAGTTATTACAGAAGGAGTTTTAAAAGAGATTCTTAAAAAAGACGGTTACACATTAAGTAAAAAAGATGAAACGTCTTATACTTTTAAAAGATCTAAGGAAGCATCTTTAGAAAAAAATGTGTTTTACCTTGGAGTTTCAAACGAGTGTATAGCTTTATTTAAAACAGATGATAAAGGAAGTTTAAATTTAGTAAAAGCTTACGATTACCCTGTGAGTATTTTACCTAAGGTAGATAGAGAAAACTTAGAACAGTTTAATTATTTTAGTTCTCCTGATATGAACGAAATAGAAAGAAAACTATCTGAGTTTGGAGTTAAGTTTTAAAAAATAATTATAAACATATTTTCTTTTATTAAGGGAAGGGCTAGATTTAGCTCTTCCTTTTAATTTTATCCTAAATTCTAATTAGATTTATTGAAAGATTTTAATTAAAATGGTAAAGTAATAGATAGGCTAAATGAGAACATACTTTCACTTTTAGTGGGGGAGGGAAATAAAATGTACGAATATATTAAAGGTAAATATGTTGGATTAATAAAAGATTATATAATAATAGAAAATAACGGTATAGGATATAAAATTTTCACATCAGGAACTACTATAGCTGACTTACCGAAAATCGGTGATGAAGTTATGCTGTTTTTAGAACAGATAGTAAGGCAAGATTTTGTAGGGCTTTACGGTTTTGCAACTCGTGAAGAACTTCAAATGTTTAATATGCTTTTAGGTATAAACGGAGTTGGAGCTAAAGCTGCATTATCATTATTATCTATAAGTAGAATAAATAACTTAAAATATGCAATTATGATGGGCGACGAAAAGCACATCTGTAGAGCACCAGGTATTGGAAAGAAAACTGCAGGAAGAATAATACTAGAATTAAAAGATAAACTTAAACCAGATGAATTAATAGATAGTATGAGCGAAGAAGAGATAATGGCATCACTAGACGGCGATGATTCTATTATTTCAAAAACTGCAGAAGTTTTAGGAGCGCTACTTGCATTAGGTTATACTGAAAAAGAAGCGAACTTAGCTCTTAAAAATATAGATAAGAGTAATAGCATAGAAGTTATGATTAAGGAATCTTTAAAAGTTTTAATGGGTTAGGTGGTAATGATGGAAAGAGTAATAACACCAGATGCACTTAATGATGAATTAGGGGAATTAAGTTTAAGACCTCAAAAGATTAATGAGTATATAGGTCAAGATAAAGTAAAAGAAAGATTAAATATCTTTATAAGAGCAGCTCAAAACAGAAGAGAAGCTTTAGATCATGTGCTTTTATACGGTCCTCCAGGATTAGGTAAAACAACTCTTGCAAACATTATTGCAACTGAAATGGGAGGAAACTTAAAAGTTACATCAGGGCCTGCTATAGAAAGAGCTGGTGATTTAGCGGCTATCTTAACTACTCTTCAAGATAACGATGTTTTATTTATAGATGAAATCCATAGATTAAATAGAAGCGTTGAAGAGATATTATATCCTGCTATGGAAGATTACGTATTAGATATAGTTATAGGAAAAGGAGCTCAAGCTAAATCTATAAGATTAGATTTACCTAAATTTACTCTTATAGGGGCAACTACTAGAGTTGGGATGTTAACTTCTCCTTTAAGAGATAGGTTTGGAGTTCTTTGTGCTATGGAGTATTACACAGAAGAACAGTTAAAAGATATAATAGTTAGAAGTGCATTAGTCTTAGGTTGTTCTATAACAGAAGAAGGTGCAATAGAACTTGCAAGAAGATCTAGAGGAACTCCGAGAATTGCAAACAGACTTTTAAAAAGAGTAAGGGATTATTCAGAAGTTAAATCTGATAATTTAATTAGCTATAAAGAAGCTAGGGAAGCTTTAGAACTACTAGAAGTAGATAGTCAAGGTTTTGATAGAGTAGATAGAAAGATACTAGAATCTATAGTAGATAATTTTAAAGGTGGTCCTGTAGGGATAGAGACTTTATCTTACTTTGTAGGAGAAGAACTTGGAACTATAGAAGATGTTTATGAGCCGTATCTTCTTCAAAAAGGGTTCATTATAAGAACTCCTAGAGGAAGAGTTGCAACTGAAAAGGCGTATAAACATTTAAATAGACCTTATGAGCCTAACGAAAATAAAAGATCTAAACAAAAGAGTTTTTTTGAAACATAAAATAAGGAGACGATAAAGATGAACGTAAGCGATTTTGATTTTTACTTACCAGAAGAATTAATAGCACAACACCCTCTTGAAAAAAGAGATTCTTCAAGAATGATGGTGCTTGATAAAGAAACAGGAGAAATAGAACATAAGCATTTTAAAGATATAGTAGAATATCTAAAAGAAGGTGACACTTTAGTTTTAAATAATACTAGAGTTATGCCAGCTAGGCTTATAGGTTCTAAAGAAAACACTGGTGGGAAAATTGAATTTTTACTTTTAAAAAGACTAGAAGGCGATAAGTGGGAGTGCTTAGCAAAGCCTGGTAAAACTGCAAGAGTTGGAAGAAGGTTTACTTTTGGAGACGGTCAGTTAAAATGTGAAGTAATAGAAGTTTTAGATACTGGAAACAGAATTATAGAATTTGAATACGATGGAATATTTGAAGAGGTTTTAGATTCTTTAGGAGAAATGCCACTTCCTCCATATATCCACGAAAGACTTGAAGATAGCGAAAGGTATCAAACAGTTTATTCAAAGGAAAAAGGTTCGGCAGCTGCACCTACAGCAGGGCTTCACTTTACAGAAGATTTATTAGAAAAGATAAAAAATAAAGGCGTAAATGTAGTATACTTAACCTTACACGTAGGTCTTGGAACTTTTAGACCTGTTAGTGCTAAAACTATTGATGAACATATAATGCATTCAGAGTATTATGAATTATCAAAAGAAACAGCAGATGTTATAAACGAAACTAAAAAACTAGGTAACAGAGTAATAGCTGTTGGAACTACATCAACTAGAACTTTAGAGACTATAGGTGATGAAAATGGAATGGTAAGAGAAGAAAGCGGTTGGACTGATATATTTATATATCCAGGATACAAGTTTAAAGTTGTAAATAATCTTATAACTAACTTCCACCTTCCAGAATCAACACTTATAATGTTAGTTTCAACACTAGCTGGAAAAGAGCATGTTTTAAATGCTTATAACGAAGCAGTTAAAGAAAAATACAGATTCTTCTCATTTGGAGATTCAATGTTTATTAAATAACTTTTGAAAAATTAAGGAGTGAAACTTTTGAGCGAAAGATATACGTTATTAAAAAAAGACGGGAAAGCTAGAAGAGGTAGATTTAAAACACCTCACGGAACAGTAGAGACACCAGTTTTTATGAATGTAGGAACTATAGGAGTTATTAAAGGTGCAGTTTCAAGTATGGACCTTAAAGATATTTCTTGCCAAGTAGAATTATCTAATACATACCACCTTCACTTAAGACCTGGAGATAAGGTTGTAAAAGAACTTGGAGGATTACATAAATTTATGAATTGGGATAGACCAATACTTACAGATTCAGGAGGATTCCAAGTATTCTCACTAGCTGGAATGAGAAAGATAAAAGAAGAGGGAGTATACTTTAGATCACATTTAGATGGAAGAAAGATTTTTATGGGACCTGAAGAAAGTATGCAAATTCAAAGCAACCTAGCATCAACTATAGCTATGGCTTTTGATGAATGTATTCCAATACCATCATCTAGAGAGTATGTTGAAAAGTCAGTAGAGAGAACTACAAGATGGCTTCAAAGATGTAAAAATGAGATGGATAGATTAAATACTTTAGAAGATACTATAAATAAAGAACAAATGTTATTTGGTATAAACCAAGGTGCAACATTTAAAGATATAAGAGTAGAACACGCTAAAACTATAACTAAGATGGATTTAGACGGTTACGCTATCGGAGGACTCGCAGTAGGGGAAACTCACGCTGAAATGTACGATATAATAGATACAGTTGTTCCTCACCTTCCACAAGATAAACCAATCTATCTAATGGGAGTTGGAACTCCAGAAAACATCCTTGAAGCTGTAGCTAGAGGAGTTGATTTCTTCGATTGCGTACTTCCGGCTAGAAACGGAAGACACGGTCAAGTTTTCACAAAGACTGGAAAATTAAATATGAATAACGCTAAATTCGAATTAGATACTAGACCTATGGATGAAGGTTGTGAATGTCCTGCGTGTAAGCATTACACTAGAGCTTACGTAAGACATTTATTTAAGGCAAAAGAAATGCTTGCAATGAGACTTTGTGTACTGCATAACCTTTATTTCTATAACAAATTAATGGAAGAGATAAGAGAAGCTATAGACGAAGATAGATTCTACGAATTTAAGGATCAAAAACTTAAAGATTGGGGAATAATTAAGTAAGTTGACAATATCTGAAAATAGTTGTACACTACTCCTTAGAAAAGTAGTGAATTACTATAATATGGGATTCACAAACTAAACCGAAAGGAAGATAAAAAATGAATATATTAGTTCAATTATTACCATTAGTATTAATTTTTGGTTTATTCTATTTTATGATATTAATGCCAGAAAAGAAAAGAAAAAAACAATACGAAAAAATGATGGGCGAATTAAAAGTTAACGACGAAGTTATGACAAGAGGCGGAGTTGTTGGTAAGATAGTTGCTATGGACGATGAACACATCACTTTAGAAACTAGCTCAGATAGAACAAAGATAAAATTCGTTAAAAATTCAATAGCTAGCAAAACTTATAAAGAAGAAAATAAGTAATTATTAAGGATTAAATGGTTTCATTTAATCCTTTTTTTAGTCTTTATCATTAAAAATGTAATTTATATTTTTAATTTGATAAGAAGTGTTTTTTAATGTGCTTAAAACTAAAAAAATAAAAGGAGTAATATATATTAATAAAAAATGATAATACCTTTTAAAATGTTTAATAGTATAGCCTATTATGATATAATATAGTAGCTATATTACAAAATGCCAATAAATGTAAAGGTGACTTAAAAGTTACATAATGTATAATCTGGAATGTTTAGTCGAATAATAAAATTCAGGAATTATATGTTCTTAAATTTCTAACATAGAGGGGGAGAGAGATGAACTCAAAAGGAAAAAGCAGATTTATCTTTATTTTTTGCACTGTTATTATATTCGCTTTAGCGTTTATTGGTTTCAGAGGAGCAAAAATAGGCGGATGGGAGGTCAAACCATTCGAAGACGCTATTACTAAAGGACTAGACCTTCAAGGTGGAGTTTCAGTTCTTTTAGGAATAACTGATAAAGACGTAAGTCAAGACGACTTAGAGAAAACTAAAAATCTTATAGAACTTAGGGTTAACAAAATCGGTGTTGCTGAAACTGTAGTTACTACAGAAGGAAGCGATAGAATAAGGGTTGATATTCCAGGAGAATTTAACTCTCAAAAGATAGTCGACACACTAAGTAAAACAGGAAACCTTACATTTAAATCACCTAATGGCGATGTAATACTTACAGGTAAAGATATCAAAGAAGCGTCAGCAGTTATTGATAATCAATCAAACAAACCTGTAGTATCTTTAAAATTAAACGAAGAGGGAACTAAAAAGTTCGCTGAAGCAACTAAAAAGTATATGGGACAATCAATCTCAATATACATGGATGATGAGATGCTTACAAACCCGGTAGTACAATCTCAAATAACTAACGGAGAAGCAGTAATTACAGGAAGCAAAGATATAGAAGAAGCTAAAAACTTATCAAGTTTAATTAATTCAGGTGCATTACCTGTTACTATTAAGGCTTTAAGTACAGAAACAGTAGGAGCGCAACTTGGTGCTTCAGCACTTCCTAATGCTATGAAAGCAGGGGCTATAGGTGTTTGTTTAATCTTCGTATTTATGATTCTTTATTATAGAGGACCTGGAGTTATAGCAAGTATAGCGTTAACTTTATATGTAGTATTAGTTTTATTAATCTACGTTGAAATAGGTGCAACTCTTACTTTACCTGGAATTGCAGGATTCTTACTTACTATAGGTATGGCAGTCGATGCTAACGTACTTATATTTGAAAGGATAAGAGAAGAACTTAAAAAAGGTGTATCTGTTAAAGCTGCAATTAAAAGAGGTTTTGAAAATGCGATGTCTTCAATAGTTGACTCAAACATTACAACTATTATAGCAGCGTTAGTATTATACTTCTTCGGATCAGGTGCAGTTAAAGGATTCGCAATTACTTTATTAATTGGTATAGTTGTAAGTTTATTTACAGCATTAGTAGTAACTAAATTCTTAATGAATAGCGCTGTAAATGCAGGATTTTTAACTAAACCATCACAATTCAGAGTAAAGAGGGGGTAAGGGCATGTATTTTAAGATAATAGAAAAGACAAAAATATGGATGGCTTTATCTCTTGTTGTAATAGTAATAGGTTTAGGTTTTGCTTTTACTAGAGGATTTAACTTTGGTATAGACTTTAAAGGTGGTACTCAAGTTACATTTAAAATGCAATCAGGATTTGATAAAGCAAAAGCAGATAAAATTGTAAATGAATATTCAAAAAATGCAATCACAAACACAGTTAATGATACAGATTACCAAATAAAATCATCAGAATTATCTCAAGATGAGGTAACTAAAATATTTGATGGATTTAAAAAGGAATTTGGAATTAAAGATGATGCTTTAATTTCTCAAAACGAAATTGGTGCATCTATCGGAGAAGAACTTACTAGAAATTCTCTTATAGCACTTGGAATAGCATTTATAGCTATGCTTATTTATATAGCTATAAGATTTGAGTTTAAGTTTGGCATAGCTGCACTTTTAGCATTATTCCACGATATACTTATAACTTTAAGTGTTTATGCAATATTCTACATTCCAGTTAACTCACCATTTATAGCAGCTATCCTTACAGTTGTAGGTTACTCTATAAATGATACTATAGTTATCTTTGATAGAATTAGAGAAAACTCTAAGTATATGAGAAGAGAAACTGCAACTCTTATAGCAGATAAGAGTTTAACTCAAACTATGTCAAGGTCTATAAACACAACTTTAACAACACTTATAACAATAGTTATGGTTTATATTTTCGTTCCACAAGTTAGAGAATTAGCATTCCCACTTACTGTAGGTATAGCAACTGGGGCTTATTCTTCAATCTTTATAGCTTCACCAGTTTGGGTTTGGCTTACAGATAGAACTAAAAAAGGTTCAAGAAAAGTTAAAGGGGAAAAAGTTAAAGAAAATTAAAAAATATTCAGAAAATAACCTTTAAATAAATTATTTAAAGGTTATTTTTATTTTTTTTCATAAACATTTGTCAAACTGGATGTTTTAAATTATAATAGTATTGTTTTCTAAATTTGTGGAGGAGATAATAGGCGATGCGAAAGTTTTGGGAAAGTATATATTGCCCTAATTACATTACGGGATATAATCCGTTTATACTTAAAGATATGAACAAAGCAATCGAACGATTATCAACTGCTGTTAATAGCAGAGAAAAGATAGTTGTTTATGGATCGAATACAGTTGACAGCATTTGTGCAATAGCTTCCTTAAGCTTGATGCTTAGATATTTAAATGCTGATGTTGAGTATTTGATTCACGATGTGAAAAAAGGTTCAAAAAATATAGATAGTAAAGATATCAAGACAAAGGTGGACTTTTTAGGGGCTGACCTTCTTATTGCTATTGGCGTAGATATCGAAGCAAGAGAAGAGGTAGAACTTTTAAAAGAACTTAATATAGATTTAATTGTTTTAGAAAATAGAAAGACTATAGAAGATAAGGAATATATATATATAAATCCAAATCAAAAGAAATGTCAATATAGGTACAAGACTCTTTCTAATTCAGTTTTAACTTTTAAATTAATGCAAGCTATCGCTGTTTATTATAATATGAAAAGTATAAACAAATATCTAGATTTAATTATGCTTGGTACAAAATGGGCAAAATCTTCTACGGGTGGAGAAAATGGTGTTATATTAAAAGAGGGACGAAAATTTTTAGAAAACACTAATAACATCGGACTTAGAGCAATAATTGATTTTAATCATATAGTAGAGTTAAAAGAAGAAGATATAGAGATAATAATAGGGTTAATAACACCAACAGATGATACTGTTGGTATCGTGAACAACGCAAGAATAGTTTTAGAATTATTAACAACTCACGATGAAGATAGAGCTAAACAAATAGCTAAATACTTACATAATATAGGTAAAAATTTATAATGCTATGCATTAAATAGTACTTGGAGGAGTAAATATGGATTTAAGAAAAAGTATAAGAGTAATTGAAAATTTCCCAAAAGAAGGAATAAGTTTTAAAGATATTTCAACGCTAATAGCAGACGGAGAAGCACTAAGAGAAGCTGTAAACCAAATGGCAAACAACTTAAAAGATAAAAATATAGATGTAGTTTTAGGACCTGAAGCTAGAGGATTTATTTTTGGAGTACCTGTAGCTTACGCTTTAGGAGTTGGATTTATTCCAGTTAGAAAACCAGGGAAATTACCAGGAGAAACTATAAGCGTAGATTACGCATTAGAATATGGTACTGATTCATTACAAATCCACAAAGATGCAATCAAAAAAGGGCAAAGAGTTGCTATAGTTGACGACCTTTTAGCTACTGGTGGAACTATAGAAGCTGTTACAAAACTTGTTGAAATGGCTGGAGGAGAAGTCGTAGCACTTGATTTTGCTATAGAACTTACAGAATTACACGGAAGAGATAAATTAAAGGGATATGAAGTAAACTCATTAGTTAAATATGACCTTTAATCCTTATTGAAAATAATTTGACAATATTATATAATTAAAGATAAACGGGCTGGTTTTATACCAGCCTTTGATTTTAGAAATTTTAATATATTTTAAAGTTAAAAAGGAGAGTAATCCTTATGGTACAGAAATTGTTAGATGCTATAAACGAAAATTGTCATAATGTAGATATAGAATTAGTAAAAAAGGCTTATTATTTTGCAGAGGAAGCGCATAGAGAGCAAAAAAGAATATCAGGTGAACCTTATATTCAGCACCCTGTAGATGTTGCATGTATTCTTGCAGAACTTGGGATGGATACTAGCACTATTGCAGCTGGGCTTTTACATGATGTAATTGAAGATACTGACTGTAGCTACGAAGAAATGGCTAAAATATTTAATGAAGAGATTGCAAATTTAGTTGATGGAGTAACTAAATTAGGTAAGATAGAATACAAAACTAGAGAAGAACAACAAGCTGATAATGTTAGAAAAATGCTTCTTGCTATGGCAAAAGATATAAGAGTTATCATTATTAAACTAGCAGATAGATTACATAATATGAGAACACTTAAATATATGTCTAAAGAAAAGCAAAAAATAAAAGCTAAAGAAGTTTTAGATATATATGCACCACTTGCACATAGACTAGGTATGTCTAAAATTAAATGGGAACTTGAAGACCTTTCTTTTAGATATTTGCATGAAGAAGAATATTACGACTTAGTTAAAGCTATTGCTGAAAAGAGAGTTGAAAGAGAAGAATATATAGAATCTGTAATTAATGATTTATATGATAAATTAGACGAATCAGGTATAGATGCAGATATAGATGGAAGACCTAAGCATTTTTATAGCATATATAGAAAAATGGTTAACAAAAATAAAAGTATAGAACAAATCTTTGATTTAACTGCTATTCGTGTTTTAGTTAATTCTGTTAAAGATTGTTATGGTGTTTTAGGAATAGTGCACACTATTTATAAACCTATCCCAGGAAGATTTAAAGATTACATAGCAATGCCAAAGCCTAATATGTACCAATCCCTACATACTACAGTAATAGGGCCACAAGGAAAGACTTTTGAGATACAAATAAGAACTTTTGAGATGCACAAAACTGCTGAATACGGTATAGCAGCTCACTGGAAGTACAAAGAAGGAACTACAGAAGAAAACAAAGCTGAAAATATTGAAACTAAACTTGCATGGCTTCGTGACATGCTTGAGTGGCAAAATGAAACTTCTGATGCAGAAGAATTTATGGAAGGTTTCAAAATTGATTTGTTTTCAGATGAAGTTTTCGTATTTACTCCAAAAGGAGTAGTTATAAACCTTTGTAGCGGTGCAACTCCTATAGATTTTGCGTACAGAATACACACAGATATCGGAAATAAGTGTGTAGGTGCAAAAGTTAATGGTAAGATTGTTCCTTTAGATTACGGTTTAAAAACTGGAGAGATAGTTGAGATTATAACAACTAAAACAGCTAAAGGTCCTAATATGGATTGGCTTAATATTGCAAAGAGCAATCAAGCTAAAAGCAAGATAAGACAATGGTTTAAAAGAGTCAAAAAAGAAGAAAACATCGATAAAGGTAAAGAACTTTTAGAAAAAGAGCTTAAAAAGCAAGGCGTTACTTTTAATGAAATCTCTAAATGCGAATCTTATAACAAGTTTAAAAAGAGATATAACCTTCACAGTATGGATGATTTATATGCATCTATAGGAGTAGGTCAAATCATAGCTTCTTCTTATGTTTCAAGACTTAAAGAAGATTCTATAGAACAAACTAAAGAAAAACTTTCAAAAGAAGAAGAAGAAAAGAGCATTGAAGAACAAATCGCTAAAAATGAGCGTAAAGAAACTTCAAAAAAGAAAGATAAAAATAAAGGCGATTTTGGGGTTGTAGTTAAAGGGCTAAACAACATAATGGTTAGATTTGCAAAATGTTGTAACCCAGTTCCAGGAGATGAAGTTATGGGCTACATAACTAAAGGAAGAGGTGTTTCACTTCACAGAAAAGACTGCAACAACTTAAAAGCTTTAGTAGAAAACGAAAGCGAAAAGATAGTTGAAGCGACATTTGGTAAGTGTGAAAAATCAGCATATATTGCAGAAATTCAAGTTAAGTCTGACGATAGAGTTGGAATTTTAACTGACGTTATGCTTATAATAAATGAATCAGGTTTACCACTTCAATCATTAAATGCAAACTCAACAAAGGGAAATGTTGCAATAATGACTATAAAAGTAAAAATAAATTCAGTAGATCAATTAACAGAGCTTATGAAAAAAATCAAAAGATTAAAGGGAGTAAGCGATGTTTATAGAATGAATAAATAGGAGATAATTATGAGGGCTGTAGTACAAAGAGTATCATCTTCAAAAGTTACAGTTTCAGGAGAAATTATTGGATCTATAAATAAAGGGTTTAATGTTTTACTTGGAATAGAAAATGATGATACTTTAGAAGATATTAAATATATTGTAGATAAAGTTTCAAACCTTAGGGTTTTTGAAGACGAAAATGATAAATTAAACCTTTCACTTAAAGACGTAAATGGAGAGATACTTTTAATTTCTCAATTTACTTTGTACGGTGATTGCAGAAAAGGAAGAAGACCAAACTTTATGAAAGCTATGGGTGGAGATAGTGCAAAAGAGCTTTATCTAAAATGCATAGAATCACTTAAAGAAACTGGGCTTAAAGTAGAGTGTGGAGAATTTGGGGCGGATATGAAAGTAGACATTCAAAACGACGGTCCAGTTACTCTTTTACTAGATAGTAAAAAAGAATTTTAATATAAAAGGAGTAGTTAATATGTTAGTTAAAGTTATACCTACAGGTACAATCGAAGAAAATTGTTATTTAGTTATGGACGAAAACACTAAAGAAGGATTTATAGTAGATCCAGGCGATGAACCTTTAAAAATAGAAAAAGCTATAAAAGATACAGGAATGAATTTAAAATACATCTTATTAACTCATGCTCACTTTGATCACGTTGGAGCTTTAAATTACTTAGTAGAGAAATTTAACGTACCTTTTTACATGAACAAAGAAGAAGAAGAATTTGCAAAAACAGATAACTATGTTTTTGGAAAAATAAATAAAGCAAACGGATACTTAGATGATAATTCAGAATTATCAATAGGAAACGAGTCAATTAGAGTATTCCACACTCCAGGTCATACTGTAGGAGGGTTATGCTTCTTAATAGGTAATAAACTATTTACAGGAGATACTTTATTTAGAAGTTCTGTTGGAAGAAGCGATTTCCCAGGGGGAGATATGACTGCATTAGTTAATAGTATAAAAACTAAGCTACTTCCACTTGGAGACGAAATAGAAGTATATCCAGGGCACGGGCCTATGTCAACTATAGGATATGAAAAGAAAAATAATATGTTTTTATATTAGGTGAAAAGATGAAAATTAATATAGGATTAAATGATTTAAAGTATAGATACGACGTTTATCAAATGTTTAATTTATACTTTCCATTAGATGAACTAAAGTTTAACGAAGAAGAAGATTTAGATTTTTAAGTAACTATAAAAGAAGAAGTTATAACTTTTAAAAAGGGAGATTTTACCTTTGAAGAAAAGATAGAAGAAAATTTAAAAGACTCTCTTAAAAAGTGTATCTTTAAATCTTTAAAAGAAATAACTAAAGATGAATATCCTTGGGGAACTTTAGTTGGAATTAGACCTTCTAAAATAGCACTTAAAGGACTTGAAGAAGGAAAGAGCGAGGAAGAAATTATAAAAAACTTTAAAGATAAGCACCTTGCAAGCAGAGAAAAAGCAGAACTTTGCATAGAAGTTGCAAATTTTGAAAAGAATTTTATAAAGCCTAAAAAAGGCAAAATTGCAATTTATGTTGGTATGGCATTTTGCCCTACGAGATGCCTTTACTGCTCTTTTGCATCTAACCCTATAGGAGGAAACAAAAAGCTTGTAACTCCTTATCTAGAAGCTTTAACCTTTGAAATAAAAGCTATAAAAGATTATATAGATAAAAAGGGATTAGAAATAGAAAGTGTTTACTTTGGAGGAGGAACTCCAACAGCAGTTTCAAACGAAGAGTTCCAAAGCCTTATGGTAAGTATTAATGATGCTTTCGTAAAAAACAGAAATCTTGATGAGTTTACGGTAGAGTGCGGAAGACCTGATTCTATAACGCGTGAAAAACTTTTAACTATGAAAGAATTTAACGTAACTAGAATCAGTATAAACCCTCAAACTATGAACGATGATACTTTAAAACTTATAGGAAGAAATCACACAGCAGAAGATGCTGTAGAAAAGTTTAATTTAGCTAGAGAACTAGGTTTTGATGATATAAATATGGATATGATCATAGGACTTCCAGGAGAAGGCTTAAAAGAAGCTAAAAAAACAGCAGAAGAAATAAAAAAGCTAAATCCTGATAGTTTAACTGTTCACGGACTTTCATTAAAGAGAGGCTCTAGGCTTTACGAAAACTTTATACTTAAAAAAGGGTTAGGAATAAAAAGCCAAGAAGAAATAGCTAAGATGTATGAAGAAAGCAAAAAATTAGCTAAAGATTTAGGGCTTAAACCATACTATATGTATAGACAAAAAAATATGGTTGGAAATATGGAAAACCTAGGTTACTCTAAAGAAGGAAAAGAATGCCTTTATAACATGCAAATGATAGAAGATAAGCAAACTATCATTGCACTTGGTGCAGATGCTGTATCTAAGGTAGTATTTTTAGAGGAAAACAGACTAGAGAGATTCCCAAACGTTAAAGATGTTAGGGAATACGTAAATAGAATAGAGGAAATGGTAGAAGGTAAGATTAAGTTACTTGATACTTTATATAAATAGGAGGGATTATTAATGGAAATACAAGCACCAAAAGGTACTAAAGACATGTTACCAGAAGAGGCTTATAAGTGGCACTACGTTGAAAATATATTTAGAGAAGTATCAAAAAACTTCGGGATAAGAGAAATAAGAACACCTATTTTTGAACACACAGAACTTTTCTTAAGAGGAGTTGGAGAAACTACTGATATAGTTCAAAAAGAGATGTATACTTTTAAAGATAAAGGTGATAGAAGTATCACGCTTAAACCAGAAGGGACAGCGCCAGCTGTTAGAGCTTTTATAGAAAACAGACTATTTAACGAAGCTCAGCCTACTAAACTTTACTATATAACTCCTTGCTTTAGATACGAAAAAGCACAAAAGGGAAGATACAGACAGTTTAATCAATACGGAGTAGAGATGTTTGGAAGTAGCAGCCCTTCTATAGATGCTGAAGTTATGGCACTTGCTATGAATATCTTAAAGAAGATAGGACTTAAAGGTTTAAGCTTAAATATAAATAACTTAGGTTGCCCAAATTGCAGACCTAAATACAACGAAGCACTTAAAAACTTCTTAAAAGAAAATTATGATGGGCTTTGTGAAACTTGTAAAACAAGATTTGAAAAAAACCCTATGAGAATTTTAGATTGTAAAGAGAAAAAGTGTAAAGAGATAACTAAAAACGCTCCAACAATCCTAGAGTTTACTTGCGAAGAGTGCAACGAGCACTTTGATAAAACTAAAGAATACTTAGATATTTTAGGTATTCCATACACAGTAGACCCAGGTATAGTTAGAGGTTTAGATTATTACACTAAAACAATCTTTGAAATTTTAAATTCAGAATTTACAGTTTGTGGTGGAGGAAGATACGATAGACTAATAGAAGAAATCGGTGGACCTAGCATGCCAGCTGTAGGATTTGGAATGGGAATTGAAAGACTTATAATGACTTTAGATAAAGAAGGAATAGAAGTTCCAAAAGAACCTTTAGTAGAACTTTACCTTTCAGGTAGAGGAGAAAGTGGAGTTAAAGAAGCTTTCAAATTAGCTCACAAACTTAGAGAAATCGGAGTTAATGCAGAGATAAACCACGCAGGAAGAAGCTTTAAAGCAGAAATGAAATATGCAAACAAAATCGGAGCTAAGTTTAATGTGGTTTTAGGTGATGACGAACTAGAATCTAGAAAAGCTAAGTTTAAGAGAATGGAAGATAGAGAAGAGTTTGAACTTTCTTTAGATGATTTAGAAGGTATTAAAGATATAATAAAAAAATAGTAGTTTTATATCGGTTAATTTAAATTAGCCGATATTTTACTTTATATGAATATACATTTGCAAAATTTGCACAATAATATTAAAATAAACTAAGGTATTATATAATTTTAAAATAAATTTGAAGCACTTTTATAATTTCGTGATTTTTTAAAAGCGTATTAACTATATTTTATGCTGATGATTTATAAAATAGATATATTAAATAAAAATAAGTTTGGAGGAATCACAATGGGAGAAGCTTTAGGCGGATTAAAAAGAACTATGATGTGTGGTGAACCAAGAGAAGAACATGTAGGTAAAAAAGTTACTTTAATGGGATGGGTTCAAAGAAATAGAGATAAGGGTGCATTAATATTTACAGAACTAAGAGACAGAACTGGTATTATGCAAGTTATCTTTAACGAAGACACTAATGCAGAAGCTTGGAATAAGGCAAAAAGCTTAAGATCTGAGTATTGCATAGCTGTTACTGGAGAAATAGTTTTAAGAGAAGCGCCAAACAAAGATATGGCAACAGGACTTGTTGAATTAAAGGGAGAAGAATTAAAGATTTTATCAGAATCAGAAACTCCTCCAATATACGTAAAAGAAGGATTAGATGCAGCTGAAAGCATTAGACTTAAGCATAGATACTTAGATTTAAGAAGACCAGATATGCAAAGAATTTTCACTATAAGAAACAGAGCATCTAAAGCTGTTCGTGATTACTTAGATAACAACGGTTTCTTAGAAGTAGAAACTCCAATGTTAACTAAGAGTACACCAGAAGGAGCTAGAGATTACTTAGTTCCATCTAGAAATTACCCTGGAATGTTTTATGCACTTCCACAATCACCACAAATATTTAAACAATTATTAATGGTGTCAGGATTTGATAAATACTATCAAATAACTAAATGTTTCAGAGATGAAGATTTAAGAGCAAACAGACAACCAGAATTTACTCAAATCGATTTAGAGATGAGTTTCGTAGAACAAGAAGATGTTATAGCTTTAAACGAAGGATTAGTTAAGCACGTATTCAAAGAAGTTTTAGGACACGATGTTGAGCTTCCTATTAAGAGAATGACATTTAAAGAAGCTATGGAAAGCTACGGATCAGATAAACCAGACTTAAGATTTGGAATGAAGATTCAAAACCTTTCAGAAGAAGTAAAAGACGTAGACTTTAAAGTATTTAGCGATGCTCTTTCAAACGGAGGATCAGTTAGATGTTTAGTAGTAGACGGTGGAGCTTCTATGGGAAGAAAAGATATAGATAGACTTGGAGAATTCGTTAAAACTTACAAAGCTAAAGGTTTAGCTTGGATTAAAGTTAAAGAAGACGACACTATCCAATCTCCTATAGCTAAATTCTTAAATGAAGAGCAAATGGAAAAACTTTTAAAATCATGCGATGCTAAAAAAGGTGATTTAGTTTTAATAGTTGCAGATAAAAACTCTGTAGTATTCCAAAGTCTTGGGGCTTTAAGATTAGAATTAGCTAAAAAATTAGATTTAATTAAAGATAAAAATGAATTTAACTTCACTTGGGTTACTGAATTCCCACTATTTGAGTACAACGAAGAAGAGGAAAGATACACAGCGTGTCACCACCCATTCACAGCTCCTATGGAAGAGGATTTAGAATTCTTAGAAACAGAACCTGGAAAAGTAAGATCAAAAGCTTACGACTTAGTTTTAAACGGGGAAGAACTTGGAGGAGGATCAGTTAGAATCCACGATACAAAACTTCAAGAAAGAATGTTTAAGGCTCTAGGATTTACAGAAGAGCAAGCTTGGGATAGATTTGGATTCTTATTAGAAGCATTCAAATTCGGACCACCACCACATGCTGGATTAGCATTTGGTTTAGATAGAATGATAATGTTCCTAGCTGGAACTGATAACATAAAAGATGTTATAGCATTCCCTAAAAACCAAAACGCTTACTGCTATTTAAGTGAAGCTCCAAATATAGCTGACGCTAAACAATTAGAAGAGCTTGGAATAGAAGTAATCAAAAAAGAAGAAAAAGTAGAAGAATAATATTAAAACTCTAGGTGAGAACCTAGAGTTTTTTTTATAGAAATTTTGACTTGGATTTAATTATTTCAGTATATAATAGATAACCTTCCTCATTTAAATGAAGACCATCATCTGTAAACCTATAGATTAAATCACCGGTATATGGATCTAAAAAATTATCAAATAAATCTATAATTTCAATATTTGTAAAGTGTTTTAAAAAATATTTTATTTCTTTAGTTATTGTTTTTAAAGTTAAATTATTTCTAAGTCCTCTAAGTTCAATGTTTCCATGGATTTTTTCAATGCAAGGAATAGGTGAAATAAGAGTAATCTTTATAGAGGGTAGGTTATTTGTTGTTATCTCTACGATATCTTTAATTCTAAGTGCAATTTCTCTTGGAGAACTCATAACAGTTTCTCCTAAATCGTTAGTTCCTATCATTAAAACTAAGTGAGAGGGTTTGAATTTAATTACAGCTTCATCTAAGATCAAAAGTAAACATTCAGATGTAAATCCTGCTATACCACAGTTATATTTTATAGGTGTTTTTTCAAAATACTTATTTATATCCATAAGTTGGGTTATAGAATCACCAAAAAAGAGTGTACCATTTGAATTAGAGCTTTTGTTTAATTGTATTATATTAAGTATCCTTAAGATCTGAGGTTCTCTTAGTTGGTAGATATTAGTGTTATAAATCATGTTTTCTTTCATAGTTCCTCCTTTAAAACTTTATTAAAAATAGTATATAGAAAAATATAATTTAAGTAAATAGTGAAATAAAAACTCCAAAATAAAATAAATGGTGGAAAAATGTTGACAAAATAAATGAAAACATATACAATTAAGTTGAAAATAAAACAAAAGGATGTGGGGAAATGATAGAAGAACTAAAAGGTAAACTGATTGTATCATGTCAAGCTTTAGAAGAAGAGCCATTACATTCATCTTTTATTATGGGTAAGATGGCACTAGCTGCAAAAGAAGGAGGGGCATCTTGTATAAGAGCAAACTCAGTACAAGATATAAATGAAATTGATAAAGTAACAAATCTTCCTATTATAGGAATAATTAAAAGAGATTATAAAGACTCAGAAGTTTATATTACACCAACAAAAAAAGAAGTTTTAGAATTACTAAAAACAAATACTAAGATAATAGCACTAGACGCAACTAATAGAAAGAGACCTAAAGGGGAAACCTTAAAAGAACTTATTAGTTTAATTAAAAGTAATGGAAAGATGGTTATGGCAGATATCTCTACATTAGAAGAAGGAATAGAAGCTGAAAAACTAGGAGTAGATATAGTTTCTACAACTCTATCTGGATATACTAATTACACTGTTAAAGAAGAAGGGCCAGATTTTAAATTACTTAAAGAGTTAGTTGAAGTTTTAAATATCCCTGTTTTTTGTGAAGGAAGAATTAACACGCCAGAAGAAGCAAAAAAAGCCTTTGAACTAGGTGCATATTCAATTATAGTTGGAGGCGCTATAACTAGACCTAAACAAATAACTGAAAGATTTATTAAAGGGATTAAAGGATAGGAGGATTTAGTATATGCAAAAATTCGCAGAAAAAATTAGTGAGTTACTTGGACCAATTGCAAGTAAATTTTCAACTCAAAGGCATCTAGTAGCTATAAGGGATGGATTTATCGCAGTTATGCCACTTGTTATTGTTGGATCGTTTTTTGTTTTGATAAATAATGTTTTCTTAGATTCTACAAATGGTTTATTAAATAATCTAGGAAACTTTGATAAATATAAAGAGATAGGCTTAAGTGCGTATTATGCTACGCTTGGTTTTCTATCAATATTTTTAGCCTTTGGTGTAGGTTACAAGTTATCTAAAGAGTATGAATTAGATCAACTTGGAAGTGGATTTATAGCGGTTGCATCAGTTATAGCTCTTATGCCTACTT